>JAHIRA010000002.1 GCA_018818905.1 Patescibacteria group bacterium
ATCATCCAGTAGTTATACTCCTTGATGATTCCATCAGTATATTTATTGTCGGGGTCGTAAAATCTTTTGAACATGTATTTTTAGAAAACAGCTCTTCAAAACACAGACACTTCACCGAACTGAGATATAACCCCCCGGCACGCCATTTTTGGACAGTACTATTTGCCACAGTTGGTTTGACCTGGATCGGAATGTGCCGGCGCAACTAAGGAGGTAGTATTCCCACATTCGGTAGAATCTTTGATCATATTGATTGGCAATGTTATTCCACCCGTTGGTGAAGTTCTGGTACCAAGCCATAAGGGTTTTGTCGTAGTCGGCGCCAAAATTATGAAGATCTTCTAGGACAAAAAGACCCTCGGTAGATTTTGCAAGATAATCCAAAGAGGGAAGTAGAGAATTGGGGAAAATATACTTTTCTATCCATCTGTCAGTTGCTTTTGAGGTTTCGAGACTACCAATAGTTTGGATCAGAAAGAGGCCGGAGTCGTTTAGGCACTTGTGTGCCAATTCCATGTAGGTTCTATAATTTCTGTAGCCGACATGCTCAATCATGCCCAAAGAAACGATGTGATCAAACTTTTCATTAACATCTCGATAGTCTTGCAGTCGAATTTCGGCTGGTAACCCAGAAGTATATTTTTTTGCTAGTTTGGCTTGTTCTTTGGAAACGGTTATACCCACCACTTTGGCTCCGTAGTGGCGGGCGGCGTATTCAGCAAAGCTGCCAAAGCCGCAACCAATGTCTAGGACTTTGTCGTTTTCTTTGAGTCCTATCTTTCTACACACAAGATTAAGTTTGGCTTCTTGGGCTAAATCTAGATCGTCAACATCCTTGAAGTAGGCACAGGTATAAACCATGCGTTTATCAAGCATGGTTTTGTAAAGATCATTACCGACATCATAATGCTTTTCGCCAATCAAAAAAGCACGGTTTTTGTTCTGCAGATTAACAACCCGTGCTTTTAGGTATTCAAGTATCAGACCGGGTGTTACTTTCACTTCTTTATCTAGTTTGGCGCTAATAATTTTGGCTATCATTTCGTCGATCGCCTCCGAGTCCCACCAGCCATCCATGTACGATTCTCCGAGCCCCAGATTGCCATGACTCAGAATTCTCTGGTAAGTGTCTGTGTTGTGGACTTGCATATCCCATTTGCTTGGCCCATCAACCGTGATACCAGCTCTACATAGAAGTTCTTTTGATAGTTGATCGGTTTTTTTCCTCATGCAATTCTTCAACTTAAAGAAAGCCCTCTTAGTTATGTCTTTATTTTAGCAAATGAAATCTTTGGATCAAGAGGATATTGATGAAAGTAGAGAAATATTCATCAGGAAATTTGTCTTTGATCTATTTTCTATCCAACTCATATCTTCCACCCGCATCCCGTCGCAGCACACTCTTGATCTCCAAAAGACTCAAGTTTCTGTTTAGAGTCATAATGCCTAAATCTAGGACCTGATTCAATGCTTCGGCCGAAAGGGGACTTTTTTTGAGTAATTCGATGATCTGGGCCTCTTCCACATTTTGTGGCTTATAACTTATTTCTGAGTTAGAGGGTGAGTTGATCTTAATGCTAAACTCCTCCAAAACGTCATCCGGTTCCAGCACGGCTTTGGCCCCCAGCCGAATAAGATGATTGGCGCCAATAGATTTGAGACGGTCAATGTCTCCGGGGATGGCCAGAACGTCTCTGTTTTGCTCTAGAGCAAGGAAAGCAGTAATCAGAGCGCCGGAGCGCCGTGGTGCCTCTGTGATCAAAACAGCCTTAGATAGCCCGGCCACAACACGATTGCGACGCGGGTAGAGGCCAGGTGATGGTTCCAAATCGGGTGGAAATTCGCTGACGATTGCGCCGCCATATCTGAGGATTTCTTGAGACATTCTGAAATTTGAAGCGGGGGCAATATGGAGTAACCCTGAGCCTAGTACCGCAATCGTTTTGCTTTTGTTGTTAATTGAAGCTTGATGAGCGCAGGCGTCTATGCCCAAAGCCAACCCCGAAACAATAACCAAATCATTTTTGGCCATGGCGTTGGCAAAATCGTGTGTATTCTTGAGACCGTATTCAGTGCAGTTTCTGGTTCCAACAATGGCAATGTTTTTGGAGCAGTCACGTGATAGGGTTCCAAAATAGTAAAGTAGCATTGGTGGGTCACTGATTTCTTTGAGAAGTGTAGGGTAGTCGTCGTTTAGATAGTCAACCATCTTAATTTCTTTCGTCTTAAGCATTGCTGCTTCTTCAGTCAGATTGACATTCTCTTTGGCCAGAATGATTCTTTGGGCATCTTTTTCTGCGATCTTGCTCTTTAACAATTCTTCATAAGAAGCCTGATAAATCTTCTTGAAGCTTTTGAAATAATCAGCCAAGATCCTAGCTTTCACGGCTCCAACCTGTGGAACGAGGTTTAGAAAGTGAGCATAAATACTTTGATCCATTTTTTTTATCAATAAAAAATAAGCGGAAACAAGCCGAGCGTCAATTTTGGCGCACGGTTCCGCTTACCTATATTTCTAGCATATCACTTTTGGCAGAATTAGCAACAACGCTAGCAGGCTTTTATCCACCAAACTTTCTAACAATTTCTTCCAAATTCTCCGACCAATTCCCCCCCAAACTTTTCAAATTAATCTTCACTTTCTCATCTTCAACCTCAAGGTCCGGAAAAACTTTCAAAACCTCATAGGCTTTTTTATAATCAGTTTTCCCATCAAAGGAGAGAACAATTTTTTTGTACTTACTTTCATCCGGTTCCAAGAAAATCTTGGTATCAACATTTTTTATCTCGGCTTTTTTGGACAGAAGTTTAAGCCGAAGAATATAGAAAAGGTTAGTTAGCTCCGGAACTTCTAGATCTTGGGTCAGTTCTGCTTCTTTTTTGGAGAGCTTCTCAAGATTTTCAATACCTGCCAAGCTTTGGTAGAGAACCAATCTTTCTTCTTCATTGTCAACTAGATCGGTTGGGATATAGGCATCTAGGGGTAGATCAATGGAGACGTCGATCTCTTTTTCAACCTTGCCGGTTTTCAATTCTTTGATAGTTGTATTCAGAAGCTTCAGATAGTGAGACAAACCAATGGCTTTAACCCGTCCGGATTGTTCTTTGCCAAGAATGTTTCCAGCTCCTCTAATCTCAAGATCCTTCATAGCCAGTTCAAAACCAGAGCCAAGCTTTTTGGCCGCCAGCAAAGCCGACAATCTTTTCTTGGCTTGCTCGCCCAGGTTTAGATTTTTGTACAAGAAGTAGGCAAAGGCTTTTTTCTGACCACGACCAATGCGACCGCGAAGTTGGTACAAACTGGCCAAACCAAATCTCGTTGCGTCAGCCACAATTAGGGTGTTTACATTGGGAAAATCAATGCCATTTTCAATAATCGAGGAACAAATTAAAATATCTATTTTTCTTGCTCGAAACTTTTTCATGGTTTCAGAAATAGCCTTAGGATACAGTTGGCCATGAACCACGCCAATTCTTTTTTCGGGAAAGTAGTCTTGTATTTTCTTCTTGGCTGCCTCTATAGTTCTGACGCGATTGTGAAGATAATAAACCTGTCCGTTGTGATCCAGTTCTTTTTGCATAGCCTTCTTCACAATCTCGGGACTGCTTTTCCTGATAATGGTCTCAACTGGTTTTCTACCCTCGGGAGGAGTAGTCAGGGTGCTGATATCTTTAAGTCCAGATAAACTCATCTGCAAAGTTCTAGGGATTGGCGTGGCGGTTAAGGTTAGAATGTCAGTTTTAGTCCGCAGCGACTTGAGTCTCTCTTTGGCCTTAACCCCAAAGCGCTGTTCTTCGTCAATAATAATGAGACCCAAATCCATAAAATCAATATCTTTAGAAAGAAGTCGATGTGTTCCAATGACCAAATCAAGTTGACCATCTTTAAGTTTCTGAACAATTTCTTTTTGCTCCCTTGGGTTTTGCAGGCGAGATAAAAGAGCTAATTTGGGAGAGAAGCTCTCAAATCTTTTTTGAAAAGTTTCAAAGTGTTGTTTGGCCAAGATAGTGGTTGGTGCGAGTAGGACAACTTGTTTTTTATTGGCCACCACACGGTAGGCCGCTCTAAGAGCGATCTCGGTTTTACCAAAGCCAACATCACCACAAACCAGTCTGTCCATTGGTTTTGCGGACGCCAGATCAGCTTTAACTTCATCCCAGGCTCTGAGTTGGCAGGCAGTTTCGGTAAAAGGGAAAAGCCCAATAAACTCGTCTTCGTGTGGCGCCTTTTCAAAAGAGAATCCTTGATACAGCTTTCTTTCGGCGTGTAAATCCAGTAGTTCTTTGGCAATCTTTCTGGTATCTTCCTTGATCTGTTTCTTGACCTGAGCAAAAGACAATTCGTGCAACCGATTGATCTTGGGCTTGGCCTCACCAATATACTTGGCGATTTTATCGGCATATTCAACCGGTAGGTAAATTTTGTCTCCTTTGGCGTATTCAATGACAAAAAATTCTCTTCGGCCCTCATCAATAGTTCTCTTGGTCATGCCGGTAAACCTGCCGACTCCATGATCAATATGAACCACAAAATCACCTTCCTTCAAAGACGCAATGAAGGTCTCGTCGATCTCAGTTCTTTTTCTTTTAAGGCGCCTAGAAAAAATGTCAAAATCAGACAAGAAGACCAGGCCTAGCTGCTCTTCCACAAAACCATTAAAGTTGAGCGAAAAGTCTTTTGGAACTTTGAAAACAAAAATACCTGACTCATCCTTTTTGATAATTTCGTTTGCCTCTTCTACTTTTCTGAAACTTGCGCTTACTTCTTCATTGATAAGAATTTGTCTAATTTTCTCGGGCTCTTTGGTTAGAACAATTTTTTGATTCAAGCTCTCTCGCTTCAACACTTCCAAAAGTTTTTTGGGGTCAAGATAAAAGGGAGTTATTTCTTGTGGTGAGAAGGCAAGTCTTTGAGTACTTGATTTTCCTTCAGAAGTCGGGAGATCTTCGAAGATGATGCGCTGGCACTTCTGAGCACTTTCTTGAAAAAGTTGATACTCACCTTCGTCGAGGGGGTCAATTTCTTCCCGGACACTTTCAGGATCAATTTCAAGCAGAGTTATCTTCCTCAAGCTTGAAGCAATGCTTAGATAATCAGAAAGCTTGGCATCACTCTGTTTCTGAGACAAAGAGGGAACAGTGATGCTCTTCAAACTCTTGGAATTTTTCTGATTTGTTTTGGGGTCAAAAGTATAAAGGGATTCAATCTCATCAAAAGAAGTTTCCAGTCTCAGCGGCCAGTCAAGCTGTGGAACAAAAATATCAAGCACATCTCCTCTGATGGCAAAGTCACTTTTGTCAAAAACTTTGGTCTGTCTTCTATAACCAAGCTGAGTTAATTTTTGGGCTAAGCTCTTCTGATCAATCTTGGTGTTCGCGGCCAGTTGTAGTGATTGCCGCAAAAAATCTGACGGAGTAATAAAGTTGTTCTTAAAACTTTCAGTCGGAATCAAGAAAATCTGGGCCTGACTTCCCTTGAGAAGTTCAAAAACAAAACGAACGTTATCTATTCTTTTGTCACTGCCAGCGTCTTCAAAAAGATCGGGACTCAAATAGAAATAAGGTTTTGCAAAAAGATCCAAAAAGTTTTTGATGAGTTGGCAGTCTTTCTCTTTGGCCACGACAAACAAGGATTCTTCTGAGCCTTGAGACGTCTTCTTGCCCATAGCAAAAGCCAAAACTTCTAGCGGAAGTCTCTCAATAATTCTGGCCTCAAAAATATTATCTGTCTCAAATCTCATAGTTTTCCACACTTTCTTATTGACAAAGCCAAGGCTTCTTCATAAGATTAGGTGTTTTAGCACTTTAGGAAAAAAGCCTTTATTTTCTCCTACTTACAAGAAACCAAAACAAGGTATCTCCTCCTTAAACCTTGCTAGTAAGTTTTTTGGAAAATGATTAGTTTACGGGAAACCATGAGCTGTCATCTTTCATGTAAGTAGGGGAAGAGAAAGGCTTTTTTAGATGGCTAGTTTTTGGGCGGCTATTTTGAGAGCCTCGGGAAAAGAGTTATTTTCGAGCGCATCTATTTCTTCTTCTTCAAATTTCTCCAAGACAAATTTGTCAGTTGGCTTCTGACCTCTTCTGTCAGAATTAATGCCAAGGCGAATCCGTTGAATGCTTTTGCTTCCCAAGCTTTGTTGAATAGAGGCCATGCCCTTGTGTCCACCCGCACTCTCACCGGTTTCTTTGACAACGCCAAGATCCAAATCTTTGTCGTCATAGCAAACAATCATGTCTTTCTCTGGGTCTACTTTGTAAAATGACACGAGTTTTTGGACAGCTTCTCCGGAATTGTTCATGAAGCTTTGTGGTTTGACGAGAATGATCACGTTCTCGCCCTCGTGGATTTTGGCAATGTCAGCTTCAAATTTTTTTTGAAAATCAAAGGGGCTAGCAGTGTCACCAAAGATGGCCAACAATTTATCAAGCAACATAAAACCGGCATTATGACGGGTGCCTTGATACTTAAGCCCAGGGTTACCTAGGCCAACTACAATTTTCATTTTTTTCCTTTTACTATTTTGATGTGAACGGGGCGAGAAAAATATTTGAAATGCTGATATATTTTCTTGCCCACGAGTTGAATATATTCTCTTCTGAGAAAACCTTTTTCAGACACCTTCAGACCAAAAAGAAGGGGATTGCTTGAAACCTGATAAAGTCCTTTGACAGTTGAAGTTTTTCTATTTCTTCTGGACCGAGGGGGGTAATCAATCAAGAAATCTTTGAAAAATTCCTGTAGTTCATTGGGAGAAATATTTCTGTCTTTATCTTTTCTTATTTTCAAAATCGTTTTGGGAATAGCCTCAATATTATAATGATCCTTGGCAGAAACAAAAATAGTCTTAGCAAAATACAAGACAGCCAGACGATGGTCTATCTCTTTCTTTTTCTCTTTAAGATAGCTAGCAATCTTTCCAGTGCTGGTCTCAAGATCGCAGAGCTTGTCACATTTGTTAACAATAATAACGCAAGGAAGAGAGCTTTCTTCTAACACCTGAGCGACTCTCAGATCCTGTCTTGAAAGTCTTTCTGAGCCGTCTATCACTAGGCAAGCCACATCTATATAGTTCAAGATATTATCAACACGTTTTTGACTCTTCTTTTCAATTACTCCGGTAGCTTTTGATTTTCTTCTTAGCCCGGCAGTATCAATGACGGTAAAATCTTGACCCTCAAACTTAAAAGTACTTTCAATCATATCAATGGTTGTCCCTGGAACTTCGCTAACAATGACTCTCTTCTTTTCCAAAAGGGTATTGGTCAGAGAAGATTTACCAACATTGGCTTTGCCAAAGAAAGCAAATTTAAAGCTCTTGTCTTCTTCTTTCTCGGTGGCTTCCAACGTAGCCACAACCTCGTCAAGCAAGTCTCCGATACCTTTACCAGAAATAGCCGAGACAGGAAACATTCTCTCAAAGCCCAGGGCTCTGAATCTGTCAATTTGATTAAACAGTCGACCGCTATCAAGCTTGTTCAAGACCAAGACCACCTTATCACTTTCTTTTTTGATTTTCTTGGCAATTTCTCTATCATAAGAAGTGATTCCATTCTTGGCATCAATAACGAAAAGAATCAAATCGCAGGTTTTGATCCGGGCCTCGATTTTGTCGAGAACTTTTTTCTCTAGTCCGGCAAATTTTTTGGTCACCAGACCGCCCGTATCAATAACGTTGAAGTGACGACTTTGCCATGAAGCTTCAAGCTCGACATAATCACGAGTTGTTCCGGGGATATCAGAGGTGATAACTTTTCCTTTGTCGGCAAAAACATTGGCTAAGGTAGACTTGCCAACATTGGGTCTTCCAATTATGAGAACGTCAAATTTCTTCATACTCTAAATGAAACGAATTAAAAGGGAGACAACCAGAGTGTCTCCTATCATACTCAGTTAGACTCAGTCGTCAATCACTTTTCCTCTATTTCAAGGCTTTGGAGCTTCCCTTGGGCACTGTCTCCCAGAACAATTACAATATTTGTATCCTCGGGGACGGTGTTTCGAGAAATTTTGCTAAAGTCTTGACCGCTAGTATCTAGTTTAGCCTGAAACTTTTTTTGTAGAGCATCAACAATTCTTTTGCCTTTGTCTCCTGAAGTATAAATAACTGTATTTTCATAGTCCTTGGTGAGGGCATTGCCGAAGCCATTAATTTTGTATTCTTGGGTCTTGAGGGTAGAAGCAGCCTCATTTGCCAACCCATCTGTTTCACTCCCGTTGAGAATAAAAATAGAAACATCTTCTTCGGATTCACCAACTTCAAAGACGTTTTCTGACATATCTTGTATTTGAGAGAAGTCGTCGACTCGTGGAAGCAGGACATAAGCTCCGCCTCTTGAAGAAGAATAGAGCAGCCCGCTTTTGCCATTATCTATAACCTTATTGATTGTTGAACCACTTTCCATATTTCTTGCGATATCAAGCATAATCATAACTTCCCATGGCTCAATACTAGTTCTGACGTGGTCGCCCAGAACGTTGACTAATTCATTGATGGTCTTGGGGTTAACGGCAGTTTCAACTGAAAAAGCTTTCTTCTTAACTGCTTCCAGGACGCGTTGTTGTCTGGCTGCTCGGGCAAAGTCACTGCCCTCGAAGCCACCATCTTCATCTGTGACGATGCCGTGTCTTGATCTAGAGAATTGCAAAGACTTCTCACCGTCCATAGTTTGAATACCTTTATCAAAACTGACAGTTTGGTATCCAAAATCGTATGTCGGATATTGTTCATCAATAAAACTTCTCTCAACCTCAACATCTATACCGCCGAGTGAGTCAACAACCTTCCTAAAGCCCTCAAAATCAACTCTAACAAAATAGTGAATAGGTAATCCTGTCACCTGGCTGACACTTTTTGATAAAGTTATTGCTCCTTGATTTTCACCTTTTCTTTCCCCAATACTAAAGAGGCTGTTTATTTTGTGATTCCGGTTGTCTTCAGCCGGTACATAGAGGTCTCTAGGAATAGAGATCAGGGCAATTTTTTTCTGGTCTGTTTCTTTGTCATACTTAATACTAGCCACCATGATAGTATCGGTGAGCATAGCCCCGCTGTGACCCTCTCCACCCATGCCGATTAAAAGAATATTAGTGCGACCTTCTGCTTGGCCTTTCAATTCTTTATTGTCTGGCAAGATCAATCTTTTGAGCTGATCAAAAACAGAGGCTTTCTTCCCTTCAAAACCTACAAAAACATCTTTGCTAACCGAAAGAACTTTGTACGAAAAAAGAGACCCAAAAATAGCCGTAAAAATTAGCAATCCAAC
The DNA here is from genome assembly GCA_018818905.1 of Patescibacteria group bacterium. GTDB lineage: Bacteria > Patescibacteriota > JABMPQ01 > JABMPQ01 > JAHIRA01 > JAHIRA01. The sequence goes on from JAHIRA010000002.1 coordinate 9,268, forward strand.
AAAAACTTTCAAAACAAAAAAATGCTTCTTTGGCTTTTTTTTGCTGGACTTTTCGGCTTTCTTGGGAGTTTTTTCTTCCGGGACAAACTCCGGCAGGTCATTAATGGGATCAAGCTCAGGATAATCCTTCATATTGAATGTATCATAACCAAAAACACAGAATTTGGCAAGTTTGCAAAATAATATCAAAGGAGTATAATGACAACAAATTAGGACACTTTTTAATGGTCTTTTGGGGATCGTTACTTTGTTTGTGTGCCTATGCAACTAATTATCATCTTTATTATTCTCATGTCAGAAAACCAAGACGATTCTGGAAAAGTATATATCATGCCCGCAGAGCACAAAAAAGACTTGGAAGACAAGAATAAGTCCTCGTTTGGTTCCTTTGTTTTGGAGCTAATCAAAATTGTTGTCATTTGTTTGGCTATTATCATTCCTGTGCGTTTCTTTCTTATTCAGCCATTCTTTGTCCGGGGCGACAGCATGGAGCCCAATTTCTCTGATCGCGAGTATCTTATTATAGATGAGATCAGCTACCGTTTTTCTGAACCAGAAAGAGGTGATGTGATTGTTTTTCGCTACCCCAAAGACCCCTCCCAATATTATATAAAAAGAATCATTGGTCTTCCCGGAGAAACTCTAGAAATTGATGACGGTCGAGTTATTGTACTCAATGAAGACCACAAAAAAGGAGTTGAGGTCAAAGAGTTTTATTTACCAGATGATTTTGACACTCCCGGTGATTCCAAAATTGAGCTTGGAGCGGAAGAATATTTTGTTCTAGGTGACAATAGACGGGCTAGCAGTGACTCCAGAGTTTGGGGAGCCTTACCTCAAAATTACATCGTTGGCAAAGTTTGGCTTAGAGCTCTGCCTGTCAACAAGGCCCAAGCTTTCCAGGCTCCAGAATATAAAGCTTTAGATAACTAATCTTCTACAAAAATTATGCCAAGAAAAAAGAAAGCCGCAACCCAAAGAAAAACTCGCAAAAGAGAAGTCCTGACCAGAGTCACGGGAATGCACGATCTTCTCCCTGAAGATTTTGTTTGGTGGAATCAAACTTTGGATTTGATCAAGAAATATGCTTCTGTCTATAGTTTTCAGGATTTATCAACTCCTGTTCTGGAAAAGACAACTCTCTTTACCAGAGGGATTGGCAAGAGCACTGATATAGTCAGCAAAGAAATGTTTTCTTTTCAGGACAAAGGCGGCGACAACCTAACTCTTAGACCAGAATGGACAGCTTCAGTAGCTAGAGCTTACGTCGAAAACGGCATGAGAACCTGGCCTCAACCGGTCAAACTTTTTTCTGTTGGGCCACTCTTTAGAAGAGAACGTCCGCAAGCAGGGAGATATCGTCAATTTCATCAGGCCAACTTTGAAATTATTGGCAATGATCGTCCCGTTCTCGATGCCGAAGTTATTTTTCTCTCTTGGAACATTCTCAAGAAACTCGGACTCAACAATGTCGAAATCCAAATCAACAGTATTGGTTGTCCAGAATGTCAACCAGAATATTCAGATGTCCTAATTAATTATTTCTCATCCAAGAAACAACGTCTCTGTTCAGATTGCAAAAGAAGACTCAAAAGAAATCCGCATCGAATTTTGGATTGCAAAAAAGAATCTTGCCAGGCTATTGCTGCTGACGCTCCCCAGACTGTTGATTATCTGTGCGAAGATTGTCACAACCATTTCAAAGATGTTCTAGAATATCTAGATGAGGTTGAGGTTTTTTATAACCTGAATCCTTCCCTAGTTCGTGGTCTTGATTATTACACCAGAACAACCTTTGAGTTTGTTACAAAAGATGAGGAGACAGGCAAAACCTCTATTGCCCTTGGTGGTGGTGGCAGATACGATGGTCTTATCGAGCAGCTTGGTGGAGAAGAGACTGGCGCAGTTGGTATAGCCTTAGGCCTTGAGAGAATTGTTGAAGAGTTAAAGAAACAAAATATAGCTCCCAGAAAAGCCAAGGCCCCAGATGTTTATCTGGTTCAATTGGGCGAACTGGCCAAAAAAAGAG
>JAHIRA010000082.1 GCA_018818905.1 Patescibacteria group bacterium
CACCTTTTGCCACTGTCTTGATGAGAAGTCTGAATTCCAGGCGCCCGTTTGTCGGACGCTCCCACTATCTTTAGCTGTATTATAGCATAAAATAAAAAAAGAGTAAAGCTTGTTTGTTAACATACACAAGACATTTACTCTATAAATCATACGTCACCCCCACAGCCAGGCAGATACCAAGGCTGGGGATGCTTCTTCCTCTCCGATTCGGGCTGCGACTCATTATCCTTTTCTTCAAACCGGACAATGTCTTCTTCCTCAGAAGCAAAAGGCATAACCTCTTCATACAAAGCAGTCGACATCATGCAGAAAGCATTAGCTCCAATCAGATCATGCCACACAACCGCCTCATTAGAAACGTCAGGCAATAAGTGCAGAGGAATAACCGCCATGATCCAAGGCGACTTGACGTTCTCTTTAGTTTTTCCTCTTTCCAGTCTCAGACACGAGACCTCGATGAAATTCACGCCCATCTTGACGGTTCCAACCTGAATTTCACCCTCCCGTTCGACATTTATTAGATTAGGGTCAAGAAACACCAATTGAGCTCCGCTTTCAAAGCCTATCTCAATTGCCCCAGTTAAATTAACTGCTATCCATCCTCCTCCTTCAAAGTCCACTTGAATATACTCGGTACCGCCTCGGGACTCCAACAAAAATAACATAAGAAAGGCATAGATGCTTCCACTTATGTCAACTCGCTCGTAATTCACAGCTTCCTCCTTTTCTGTTATAGTGATACGACTCTGTATTTAACCCAAAAAAAGAGACTTTGTCAATCTCTTTTTTGGGGCTTATATAAGCCAAAAACTAGTTGGTTGTTTCGTCTTCCGGAGGGACGTAGATGGGGAAAGACTCATTTTCACCTTCTGATGAGTCTGGGATGGAATCGTTGAGAGTCTCGTCGAGATTAGAATTGGCATTATTCATCTGCTCTTCTAGCACTGGAGTGATGATTTTTTCAAATAAGGCCTCACTGTCAGCGCCAAATTTCTCATCCAAAAATTCTGTCAGCTGCTCTGTATCCATCTTCTGCAGTTCAAAATACGCCTGTCTAGCGTAGTAAATCAAAACACCAAGCAAGATAACATTGAGAGCCAGAACCACCAAACAAGAACCCAAGAAATAATCTCGGCAGCCTTTCTTTTTGGGTGGCTTGCTCTTGTTGGCCCTCTCCTTTAACTTGGCCCCTTTGGGCAAAGGATTGTTCTGGGATGTTGGCACTGATTTTACCACTTGCTTTCTTTGAGACATAAAAGGATCCCCACCGGCAACTGTGTTCTCCGGTACTTCCTTTCTAATCTCTTGAGGCGCTACTTTGGTGATAATCCTTTTTTTGATCACCTTCTTTTTTGGAGAAACTTCTTTGATGGACTTAACTTTTTTGACTCTCTTTTTAAGCCCATCAGAAGTTCTTAACCCATCAAAAGCCCTAGTCTCTAGCTCATTGGGTTCTGCCTTAATCATCAGAACCCCTTGGCCCTTGATTGGTTTTTTGCTTTTTGTTTGTTTTTTCTTTGACCTCCTCATATATTATTTTAAGCTTCTTTTTCTCTAGCTTGCTTGATAGACTGCCAAATATCTTTTTCTAGCTTTTTGGCTATTTTTGGGTTCTCTTTGAGATACAATTTGGAAGATTCCCGACCTTGACCAAGCTGCTCTTCTCCATACAGATACCAAGAACCTTTCTTTTCCACAATTTTTTGCGTTGCGCCAAAGTCCAAAAGATCTCCCATTTTGGAAATACCTTCGTTGTACATAATGTCAAACTCAGCGGTTTGAAATGGAGGAGCAACTTTGTTCTTGACGACCTTAACTTTAACGCGATTGCCGATAATTTTGTCTCCCATTTTGATCTGGGCACTTCTTCTGAGATCAATCCTGACTGAAGAATAAAACTTAAGGGCCTTGCCACCCGGAGTTTCTTCCGGATTTCCAAAGATAACCCCAATTTTCATTCTAATCTGGTTGATGAAGATAACTGTAGTGTTTGATTTGGACACAATACCAGTCAACTTTCTAAGAGCTTGTGACATGAGACGAGCCTGAAGACCCATGTGTGAATCACCCATATCACCTTCAATTTCGGCTCGAGGCGTGAGAGCTGCTACCGAATCAATCACGATAACATCTACGGCACTAGAACGAACTAGCGTTTCTACAATTTCTAGGGCTTGCTCCCCGGTTTCCGGTTGTGAAATCAAAAGCTTTTCAATATCGATCCCTATTTTCTTGGAGTAATCCGGATCAAGAGCGTGTTCGGCATCGACAAAGGCAGCCACACCACCGGTTTTTTGAACACTAGCCACAATGTGTTGCGCCAGGGTTGTTTTACCGGAACTTTCCGGACCAAAAACTTCTATCACTCTTCCTCTAGGTACTCCACCAACTCCAAGAGCTACATCCAGAGAAATTGAACCAGTGGAAATAGCATCGATGTCCATGGTTCGCACTTCTCCGAGCTTCATAATAGCTCCCTCGCCAAAGCGCTCCTTAATCTGATCAATGGCGTTGTCCACTGCTTCATTCTTTTGGCTCTTAACTTTCTTGTCTGCTTTTGACTCCTCCTTAGTCATTGTTTGTTGAGTCATGATTTTCCTTTCTTGGCTGTTTATCTCTCCGCCAAATAAACAACAATTACTTTATTATAAATTAAGGTTTTTCGACAAATACTTTACGCTCAACCTGGATTTTTTTGCCCAGTCGGTTTTCTGCTTCAAACTGTAGTTTGTTGAGCCCTTCTTGCAGGGTAATATTTTCTTGAAATTTACCTTCACTGTTAAGATGAATAGGCTGGCCGTTAATCTTTAGGGTTGCGTCAGAACTAGTCTCGCCAACAACAAGCAAATTAGTATCGGTCACGGTTTCTTCTTCAAAGGCTGGCTCGACAATGTTTAACTCAGGAGGGGATGACAGATCACTAACCTGATACCAGAGATAAGTCAGAAAAAAGAGAGACAGAATAACGATCGCCGAAACCTTGAGAAGCCGTGGAGTTAGAATAAAAGAAAAGGAATTCTTCTTTCGTCGCGGTAACGCTCCCGAATCCGGTTCGACCTTTTCTTTCTGATAAAGTCGCTTCTGCTTATTGTAACCCTTGAGCAAAATTTTCTCGTCCAAATGCAAAAATAAAGCGTACTTCCTGAGATAGTTCTTAGTATATATCTCTGCCGGCAATTTATCAAACTTGTCAGCCTCTAGAAGCTCTAGGTATGTTTTTCTGATCCTCAACTCTTTGGCCACATGCTCAAGCGTATAACGTCTTCTTTCTCTACCGACCTTGAGAACTTCGCCGACAGTTCTAGGAGATTCAACTTCTTCTGTTCTAAAACCAGGTCCAAACATCATTCAACCATTGGTAAATCTTGAGTTCCAGACTTTGCCTCCACAAAGACCTCTCTGGGCTTTGAACCTTCTTGTGGTCCAACCACGCCCTGCTCTTCTAAAGTATCAAGCAATCTAGCGGCTCTGGCGTAACCAACCTTAAGCCTTCTTTGTAACAGTGAGGCCGAAGCTTTTCCAGCCTGCACTAACACTTCTTTAGCTTCTTCTAGAAGTTCATCTTCATCATCGCTAAATCCACCCCTGCCAGGAATACCTTTGGAAGATTGTTTTTCTACCACTTCCTCATTGTATTCAGCCTCACCTTGAGATTTGAGATACTCAACAACTTTCTTGACTTCAGCTTCACCAACAAAGGAACCTTGGACACGACGTGGCTTGCCAAGATCACTTGAAACATAGAGCATGTCACCATTGCCAAGTAATTTTTCTGATCCTGAAGAATCAATAATAGTTCTGGAGTCAATTTGGGAGGCAACCGTAAAGGCAATTCTGGCTGTAATATTAGC
>JAHIRA010000083.1 GCA_018818905.1 Patescibacteria group bacterium
TCTGGTGAGCGATGTCTCTGTCTTTTGACTTTTTGATGGTCGCAATAATTTCATCAATATGATCCAGGGCTTTCTTGAGACCTTCCAAAATATGTTCTCTGGCCTTGGCTTTATCTAGCTCAAATTGGGTTCTTCTCACGATAACTATTTTGCGATGCTCAATGTAATGCTCTAGAATCTGCTTTAGGTTCATTACTTGAGGCTGAATACCATTTGCCAAAGCTAGTAGATTGACATGGAACTTTTCTTGCAGCTGAGTCAGAGAAAAGAGCTTGTTGAGAACCTTCTTGGGAAAAGCTTCTCTTTTGAGCTCAATCACAATTCTGACTCCATCTTTGTCTGACTCGTCTCTAATATCTTTAATGCCATCAATCTTCTTGTCTTTAACCAAGTCCGCAATCTTGGTAATAAGAGTGGCCTTGTTAACTTGGTAAGGAACCTCATTCACAATAATGTTAAAAGATCCTTTTTGGGCTTCAACAATATCTGTTTTGGCTCGCATCACAATACCGCCTTTACCGGTCGCGTAGGCCTCGGTAATGTCTTTTCTATTAAAAATAAGGCCACCAGTAGGAAAATCAGGTCCCTTAACAAACTGCATGAGATCCTCAAGAGTACATTTGGGATTGTCAATGAGATGATTAATCCCATCAATTAATTCGGTCAAATTATGAGGAGGAATGTTGGTAGCCATACCCACTGCAATACCAACTGCGCCATTTAATAGCGCGTTGGGAAGCTTGGCCGGCAAAACAGAAGGTTCTTGTTGTGACCTGTCGTAATTATCAACAAAGTCGACTGTGTTTTTTTCAATATTAACTAGTAGCTCTTCGCTAATCTTTTCTAACTTAGCCTCAGTATAACGCATGGCCGCCGGAGAATCTCCATCCATAGAACCAAAGTTACCCTGACCGTCAACTAGAGGATAACGCATCGAAAAATCTTGGGCCATACGAGCCAAAGCATCATAAACCGCTACGTCGCCATGTGGATGATATTTACCCAGCACTTCACCGACCACGGTAGCAGATTTTCTAAATTTTCCCCCAGATTTAAGTCCCAAGCTCCACATTGCATACAAAATACGACGGTGAACAGGCTTTAGCCCATCTCTTACGTCCGGCAAGGCCCGAGAAACGATAACACTCATAGCGTAATCCAAATAAGACTCCTGCATCTCTTCGACAATTTTTCTAGGCTTTACAATTCCAATATCTTCCATTGTTTTGAGTTATTATTACTCTTCCACTTCCTCTGACAAGGGGAGACGGGAAGGGAGAGGTTCTTGATTTTTCTCTTGAGGCTCATTTCTAGCCTTTTTTGGCACTTCTTCTTGGGGCCGTGCTTCCTGCATGCCGGACCGAAGCTTCTCATACAAAGACCCCACGGGGAGTTTCTTTCCTTCTTTGAAACTATCTTTTGATTTCGGAAAAAAAACAAAGAGCCACAAAAGAAAAACAACAACCATGGCCACCGTGACCAAGATAATAAGCTTTCTCTTTCTTTTCTTGAGAAGAACTTCTTCTTGTTTATCGTTTTCTGACATCAAAACAGACAATTAGCTTGGAGGACTAAGCACAAAAGTTTTTATTCCTTCAGTGGGCAACTCTTTCTTCTTGATGATAGCTTTGTCCTGAAAAGTCCCTTTTTTAACACCTAGCTCCTGACAAAAGGTCTCAATAGTCTCTTTTTTGTCACCTGTGAGTCCCTTAAGATGATAATGCATAGGAATAACCACTCGTGGCTCAATAGCGTTCATCACCTTGATGGCCTCCTCGACACCCAAAGTTTCACCGCCACCGATAGGTAACAGTAAAATATCTACACCATCAACCTTCTCAATTTGTTTTTCATTCAGAACTTCGCCCAAATAACCCAAATGACACACTGTCATTCCTTCCAGGTTGTAAGTATAGATCGTATTACGACCTCGTTCTGGCCCTTCTTTCTTGTCCTGAGAAGAGGCAATGCCTTCAATGAAAACACCCGCAACCTCATATTCTCCGGGAGAATCAATCACAAAGGTTTCATTTTTGATACTTTCGGGCGCGAGCTTGCTTTCTTTTCCGGTTTGGCTGAGCGTTAGAATGTCGGCTTTGGTCTTCAATGGCCTTAGTCCACAAGATTCGTCAAATGGGTCCATAACAACCGAACCTTCTTTGCTTCGTAATTTAAAACAAGCCTGGCCATACCAAGTGAGATGCATTTTCTTTTTATGCTATTTTTTTAACACCATAATTGTAACAAAAAAGGAGTTAAATAACAAGACCTCGTCGTACACATAAAAACCTCTTGTTAGCTTATTCTCTCTTGCCATCTACATAAAAACCTCTTATAATAACAAAGCTTATTTATCAAAGCCCGTCCGGGCACTCTGCCTGATAATCTAATTTTAACCCCAGGTCAGAGCTAACTACGTAAATTTTATGTCAAAATCAACTTCCGCTCTCGGAACCCTGGTTGACCAAAAGAAGGAAGAAGAAGACCAAGAAAAAGCTTCTGCTTTCTCAGAATTTGAAGAAGCCGTTGAGAGTATCGTCGCTCCCAAAATCGGTGAAAACATTACAGGTAAAGTCCTAGAAGTTTCCAAAGTTTCGGTTTTTCTTGATCTTGGCCCCTATGGCATCGGTGTAATCCGTGGCAGGGAACTCTGGGAAGCCCTTGATTCATATTCAAATCTCAACAAAGGAGATGAAGTCGCAGCCACGGTCATGGAATTGGAAAATGAAACCGGCAACCTTGAGCTCTCCTTCAAACAGGCCAGTCGTGATCAAGCCTGGGAA
>JAHIRA010000084.1 GCA_018818905.1 Patescibacteria group bacterium
AAACCAAGGCCAGATATTCTTTCTTTACCTCTCGATTCTTAAATTGCTCGACCAAATTTTTGTAAGTAGCTTCATTTCTGGCCACAACCATGATCCCAGAAGTCTCTTTATCAAGACGATGGACTATGCCTGGTCGGTGAGATTCTCCGACATTCTTGATTTCAGGAAATTCATGCAGCAAAAAATCAGCTAGCGTCTCTTCGTCTTTGGGAGTCAAATCTCCACGGTGGACGGTTAGACCAGAAGGTTTGGCTACTATTAGAAAATCATCTTTTTTTGAAACAATATCTAGTTTCATCTTGGGTATTTAGAAATAATAAAGAGGCTTTTCCTGTTTCTTTATTCAGGAAAAGCCTTGAGGTTGTTATTCTTTCTCGGCAAATTTGTTCGGGCTCCTTGCGCTGTGCAGGAGAGCGGACATGAACTTCTCTCCGTCCTTGAGTTTGAAAACATCCAAGTCCCCAGCTACACCTGTTTTTTTGTATCGAGCAATCTCTCTTTCTGCTCGTTCTTGCAGTCTCTCTGGTGCGATGTTTTGACATTCGACATTTCCCCCAACTAAGGTGCACTCAATGACTGGACAAACAATCCCATTTTCGTCAGTCATTTTGACAGTTATTTTCATGTTTTTCTCCTTTCTAGAGCATTACAATATAATACATTATTGATAATATGGCAAGGGCAAAATCCCATGCAGTTTCTGATTGGCTTCAAATGATTCTTGAATACTAGGGTTTTCAAGAATCATTTTTGCTTGATTCATTATCAAAGTCAATTTGTCTTGACTTACATAGAGTCCAAGGAGGTCAAAAAGCGATTTGTCACCGTTGGCCAGTTGTGTGATTTTTTCTTTCAATTCTGGATGATTGTCAAGGCTGCCTGGATTCTCTTGGTTTTCGTAGATCAAGAGCTCGCCTGGTTCGACTTGAATGTATGGATCAATTTCCCTTGCTTTTTTTAGTGAGTTCGAATATTTGCTTGCTCGTGAAAGATCTCTTGCTGGAAAAGATCTAAACTTTCTGCTCTTTGGATCCAGAGAGAGGCCGCGATCGATGGTGGCTGGTTTGTTCTCTTTTGTTACAATGCAGTTGTCCTGATGGTTGTCACCCATGAGTCCGAGCATATCAAGAAAGGCGAGTCGTTCCATATCTTCAAGATTGTTTTTGTAAAAATCTTCTACCTCGGTTTTACTGAGTTCAGAAAAGTTCTTTCCTGGGACAAATTCTTGAATAGTTCCTTTAAAAGGGGCACCATCCAGAAGTATGTTACCATGTTCTATAGGCGGAGTTGAGGTGTGATTGATGTGCCTCTCGAGTATCAATTCAGCCATTTCAGTGTTGTACTGATCTTTCCCAGGTATGCATGCTTTTGCTTCTGGTTTCAGGACAACCGTAATTCCAGATTCTTTTATTGTTCCTTTCAATACAAGGCTAGTTCCTCTCGTCAAATATTCAACATTAGAAAAGATATCTGAATTTGCGATGTCAATTTCAAGTACACCCTCCTTGTTTTTGAAGTTTTCGAGAGCATTTCTGAATTTCAAGTCCCTGGCAGTGTTTATGTGCTCTTGTCGAAGTTTTTCTGTTTCTTCTGATAACTTTTCAAAAGGATCTTCATTTAATTCTGGAATAGGGGGAAGATCCTTTTGTTCACCAGGAACTGCAGAAAGGGTGCCTTGTTGTGATTCTCTTTGTTGTGGACTACTTTTCGTTTCTGTTTTTGGACCTATTTTTGCTTCATACGGTTCAGTTCCTGAGAATCTTTTTTCAACTGAAGCGCTCATGGATTGAGGACTAATACTGTAAAAAAATATTGTATTTGTAATTGTCGTATGGTGGGCGTTGAGGGGATCGAACCCCCGACCTTCTCCTTAAGAGGGAGCTGCTCTACCAGCTGAGCTAAACGCCCCTGAAATAGCATAGGGGTTTCACGTGGGTGCTGAGGGATTCGAACCCCCGACCTACTGGGTGTAAACCAGTCGCTCTAAACCAACTGAGCTAAGCACCCCTTGGTGGACCCAAACGGACTTGAACCGTTGACCTCCTCCATGCCATGGAGGCGCTCTACCAACTGAGCTATGGGCCCTCGATAGTGATGTTTCCCCGTAAAAATTGTGAGCGACAGCGAAAATTTTTGCGGCGAGGAGAAACAATGTGGAGGGTGGAGTCAATTCCGAAGCGGATGCGTAGGGATTGACGTAACCCGGAGCATTGTTTCGACGTGCGCCCACCACGACTCGAACGTGGAACCTACGGCTTAGAAGGCCGTCGCTCTGTCCAGTTGAGCTATGGGCGCATAAGCAAAATCAAACCAGCAAAAATACCTTTTGCCTAGAATAAAATATACCAGATAAATTTGGAGGTGTAAAGATCTTGCGAAAGAAAATCTAGTAAAAAAAGAAGGGGCGGAAGAAAGCTGGTTGTTGTTGCTGTGCTTTCTTCTCGCCCCTGATGTTTCTGCGAGGTTGCTACATTTTGCTGTAGCAGATTTTTTTGTACTCCTTTTTGCAGTTGTTGCTGCCTTTGCTGTAAAGACAATTTCTTTTCATCTTTTGGCACTTCTGCTTTAGTTGCAGACGCTTGATGGAAAGATTAATCTCCCAGACAAGCTTGCTGCCCGCTGCTCGACGAACAACTGGGCGAAACTTTTTTTTCTGCTTCATTGCGAAAGCCTGCATTTGCGCTTCCGCATACCAAGAAAGGGCAGAGGCTTGGTCCATTGCCTTGCTCGTGATGCAGTTGATCACCAGCGGATCTAAACCGGCATCACACCGGTTTTTCAGCCTGGCCCAGCTTCTTCCGATATGAAGAGCCACATAAGCTCTCATATGTAATTTTTCTCCTTTTTGCTTGTTTGTCAGGCATTTTTCGCCTATGCCCATCAACATTTTTCGAACTTTCATCAACCCTTTTGGGTTGTTTGGCGAGACTTTGTTGTAGGCAACCTTCGCCTGTTCCCACTTTTTCCATTCTCCATTGCAGAACTTCAATCCGCATTTAGCTCCCGGAGGGCACTTGGGTCTGGCTGTGACTGTGGAAAGACTAAAGAATAGAAAAAAAAGACTCGCGGTAGCAATGGTTAACTTTTTCACTTGAAACCTCGCTTGCTAGGCTTGGCCTAGCTGTTTTAGTGTTCAACTTCCCTTGTGGAAGCCTTATATTTAAACACCTTTACGATATTTTGTCAATGTTTCCTCGTCTTTTATCATGAAAAGCCTTATAAACCTCTTTCAAATGCTGATTAGTTAAATGAGTATATATTTGAGTTGTTGTAATCGAACTGTGCCCAAGCATTGCCTGCACAGACCTAATATCAGCTCCATTCATCAACAAATCAGTGGCATAGCTGTGTCGCATGGTGTGTGGGGTGACTTTTTTTGTCAAACCGGCAATTTTGGCGTATTTCTGGATCATTCTTTCTACTGAGCGAGGGGTTAGTCTTCTTGACGCATCTTGCCCACTTTTAATTGTTTTGGCTCGAGTGTGATTGATAAACAAGGGGGCAAGCTTGTCTTTTCTGAGGGTTGAGTACTTTTTGAGCCAATACTTGGCATTCTTGGACAAGAAAACCAATCTTGGCTTATCACCTTTACCTCTAATAGTGAACTCTTCTTTGTCTAGATTGACTGAGTCATTGTCAAGGCCACAAAGCTCACTAACGCGAAGGCCGGTCGAGAAGAGAAGTTCCAGAATAGCCTTATCACGAACGTTGATAATGGTCTCTTTTTTAGCTTCAAGTGGCGCTTTAAGGAGTCTTTCTAGCTCGGGAAGCTCCAGAAATTCAATGATTCTCTCTTCCTGGGAACCAAGTTCTATTTTTTCTGCCGCCAAAGTCTTGATATCTCTCTTGGCGAGATACTTCAGAAAAGCGCGCAGTGCAATCAGGTAGTAATTCTGGGTGACCTTCTTGAGGCCGCGTCCTTTTTCGTCTTTATATCTGTTGAGCCCCAGACGGTACTTTCTGACCACATCAAGCGTAATATCGCCTGGTTTTTTGCAATCAGACAGATTCAAAAAGCGAGCTAAGTAGTGATCATAATTCTTAACCGTCAGTTCTGAATGGTTCTTTTCGATTTCACAGTATTCTAGGAAATCGATAGTTAGTTTTTGTAGCTCTGAGGTAGTTTTGGAATTCATGTTTGGGTTGTTTTCTATATTTTACGACACTTTTTATGTAGAGTAAACTATTATGTCTATTTTCTTTACGATTTCTCATCTTTTTATATACTTAATGGCTATGATTGACATTTTGTTGCTTTTCTTCTATGCTCCTAGGAAAACTCAGGTCTTTGAATTGACGGTTGAAGGAGCAATTCGCAGCATCATTTCCACCATGGCGGATTCATTGATTGCTCTGGATCCAAACAAAATGATAAAAATTGCCAATAAAGCATCACTCAATCTCTTGGGCTACAAAAAAGTGAAATTACTGGCTTGAGCATTGATAAAATTGTTGATAGTTCGAAGCTATTTGAAGGAGGAGTCAAGAATAATGACGATGAAACTTTGAGTCTCAATAACAAGCTAGAAGATTGTCGAAAGAACAGTCAAAACAAAAACGAAAACAAAAAAAGTGACCCCAACTTTGAAAGTTGAGGCCGGGTGTCGTTTCCAGAAAACTGGTGCCCCCTTATCTTATCCGGCTTACGGGCCTCTTCTTTGGATGGATTTCGCTAGTCCGCTCGAGGCTGTTTTGTACTCTTGGCATTTCTTCTGAAGCTTTTTATAACTTCTTCTGATTTATAATCCTTCCTTTTGCTGCCATTTTTTGAGGTTGGGAGTTCTCGTGTTTGCATTCTTGCTAAATCTCTGTTGAACCCCTTTGCTGCCGCTGGAACCGCTTGTTTGGACGGTGGTTGTGGCTCATAAGTCTTCTTTTTTTTGGGAATGAGAAGATACACCAATACGAGTAACAGAAAAGCTAGAGCTAAAATGACGTACTTGTTTTCGATGGAAAGTTTGGTCATGGTTCCTAAAACCTCCCTTAGGTTAAAGTGCGATGTCATGAGCAGAATCTAATTGATTCTCAATAATTTGTCAAGTTAGGCTGAAATTTGTGACTTTTCAAAACTATCTTGATAAAAATAAGAAACCTTGCTACTCTAAGGATACACAAATT
>JAHIRA010000085.1 GCA_018818905.1 Patescibacteria group bacterium
AAGGGAGGGCCTCAAAAATACAACCAAACTGCTGGAGTATTACAAGGGCAAGAGCTAGTTTTTTGCTTCAAGATCATTTTCCAGTTTCTTGATCTTTATCTTGAGCTCTACCATCTTGAGCTCTCTTCCGACCATAGATTCATTTATGATTTCCAATTGTTCGTTTCTTTTCTTGAGCTCCTTGAAGGCTGTGTCGAGTTCCTGTTCGGCTTGTTTCTGTCCGGTGATGTTGATATCAACACCCCTGTAACCTGTTAACTCTCCCTTGTCATTGATAATCGGAAAGCCGTTAGTATCTAAATAAATCCTCTCTCCTTGCTTGCTAATATTCCAGTTTTTGAGGTTTTTGATTGGTTCCTTTTTCGAAGAAATTTCTTCAAATATCTTTCCGACCCTTTCTTGTTCTTCGGGAGGCATAAAGTCAAAAGGAGTTTTTCCTATGATTTCTTCTTTATCATAGCCTAGAATCTCCTTGTATTTTCCGGAAACAAAGACATACTTGCCATCTTTATCAACTTCCCAAATCCAATCAGCCACATTAAGAGAAATGTCCCTAAAACGGTTCTTACTTTTGGTTAGGGCTGTTTGCATTTCTTTACGTTCTGTAATATTGCGAATAGAAACAATTTCACCGACAACCTGCCCGTTTTCTTTAATAGGCTTGGCATTGATTTCTACATCAACAAGGCTACCGTCCTTTTTCTTAATCTGAATCTCGTAAAGATCGAGCTTCTCACCAGCCATTCTTTTGGTAAAGATCTTTGCAATCTTGAGGTAACTTTCTGTAGTGAGGACGCTCCTAAGGGCAGTTATTCTTTTGCCCACAAAGTCTTTCTTGCTGTGCCCAGTCATTTTTTCTAGTGACTTGTTTATTTCAGTGATTCTCCCAGATTTGCTTATGCCAATCAAGCCATCAGCGACATTATCAAAGATGGTATAGTATCTTTGATCTGAAATAGTTTTATCTCCTTGATCATTATCAGTTTGTTGAGTCTTTGATTTTGTTCTTCCCCACATATGTATATTTCTTTTTCCTTATTGTAACAAATTTGCTAAGATATAGACAGAGTGAAATTACCTTCTTTTTAATATTAGCATAATCTCAAAAAAATTACATGGGAGAAAAACATAAAAGCGCCAATCAGTTTGATAAAGAGATTAAAGAGAGAGAGGAGAGGGTCAAGCAGAAGGTCGAGACTCATTTTGAAGGAAGTCGCTTTGGCAGAGTAATTGGTTACATTATCGCTGCTCTCATCGCTGGCTTCTTTTTGCTGATTTTGAACAAGTACATGTATTACGCTACTATTGGTGATGAGAGAGCTGTCTATCCCTTTGTCACCGGGGCCTTTTTTGAATACCTGCCTATTGCCAGTACAGTTTTAATCATTACTATTATTGGGTATGGTCTGCTTATTATCTATGACAAATTTCTCTTCAGGCAAATCTTGCAGATTATTATGGATATCTTGACTTTGGTCTCAATTGTAGCCTTACTTATAATATTTCCTTTCGGCTTTGATTATTTGGCCGGAACAATTGCTCCTTGGCTCAAAGCCTGGATGTTATACGCGTGCCTGGGTGTGGGTGTCTTTGGCACTGTGGCCGGGATTGTTAATAATAGTGTCAAAATATTTACTCAACCTGAAGAAGAAAAATAAATAATAACAAAGATGAACAAAGACAATCGGAAAATTGCCTATTTCAGTATGGAAATAGCCTTGGAGAACAGCATCAAAACATACGCTGGTGGGTTGGGTGTCTTGGCTGGTGACACGCTTAGGTCCGGCGCCGATTTGGGGGTGCCTATGGTGGGCGTGACTTTGCTAAATGATCAGGGCTACTTCAAACAAAAAATTAATGACAAAGGGGCGCAAGAAGTACTGCCAGCTCATTATGACTTTTCTCACCTCAAAAAACTTGATGAAGTGGTTGAAGTAACTATCAACAATGATCCTGTTAAGGTTGGTGTTTGGGAATATATGATTGAGGGAGTTAGAGGTTACAAAGTTCCTGTTTATCTTCTTGATACCAAAGTTGCCGGAAATGCTCCTGTTTATGCTAGTTTAACTGGCCAACTTTATAGAGGGCAAAAGAATTATCGGTTGATGCAGGAAGTTATTCTGGGGCGAGCTGGAGTCAAAATACTAGAAAAGCTGGGTTACAGGAGCTTGCTAAAATACCACATGAACG
>JAHIRA010000086.1 GCA_018818905.1 Patescibacteria group bacterium
GAGATAACAGACTTGTGATCAGCTCCGCCAAAAACCTTGATCCAGGTCTGATCTCCTTGAAGCTTGGAAACCATAATCTCATCACGACCATCAAGATCAAAGTCAGCTGCTGCCACATCAATGCCACTTCTAGAACTTCTCTCAAAGGCAAAGAAGTTGGTGGCCGACGGCGTTCCGTTGGCTTCAAAAACACGTACTTGTGGTCCTCCGCCCTGGCCAGCTCCAACAATGACCTCGGCCAAACCATCGGCATCGGTATCACCCATAGCGACAGTGCAACCAACTTCAGAAGAGCCAAAAGCGTTAAAATGTCCCA
Organism: Patescibacteria group bacterium; assembly: GCA_018818905.1. Taxonomy (GTDB): domain Bacteria; phylum Patescibacteriota; class JABMPQ01; order JABMPQ01; family JAHIRA01; genus JAHIRA01. The sequence goes on from JAHIRA010000086.1 coordinate 317, forward strand.
GGACTTCTTGCTGACTATTGTAGCGATAAACCTTGACCCAGGCTTGACCTGAAGAGAATTGACACACGGCAATTTCGTCTTTACCGTCACCATCTACGTCGCCGGTAGCAACATCAACTCCACCCCGAAACTGCGGATGAAAAGCAAAAAATTGCAGCGGTTTCACTTGACCCTGACCTTCAAACACCCTGACCTGCGGCCCACCACCAGGGCCGGCCCCGGCAATAACTTCTGCTTGGCCATCTTGATCAATATCACCTGCTGATAGTCTAGCCCCTCCACGAAAAGACCTATTATAAGCCCAAAAATCTTCTCCCAAGGAATTGCCTTTGGCCGAAAAACGTCTTACCTGAGGTCCGCCACCCTCACCCGGAGCAGTCATGATTTTATTGGCTTGAAGAAGATACGGTTTGTTGGCTGAGACTTGACTTGTCAAAGGAGTAAAAGAAAAATCTTTTATAATTAATTCTTTGCTTTGCTTGTCTGTCGGTAGATCACCATCAATCATCCAATAGTTGAGATGAACTCTTTCTTGGCCGGGAGAAAAGTTATTCTCTCCCTGATATGTCCATTCTTTCAAAAGGCGATTATCTTGAAATGAACGAAAAGTTATAGCTGTGGGTGTCCAAATGATTTGATGAGTTGAAGCCCTGTTTTTGAGATCAGCATCAAATGCCTTGGTATTGGCCAGCTCATTTTCCCAATACGGCTGCACCGTATAATGAAGCCACGGCTCGCCCATTTCTTTCCAGCGACTGAACTCTATATCAATTTCATGATAATCATCTTGGTACAAAAAGAGACCTGCAACCAAACTGGGATCGGTTTGATCTACCTGACCTTCTACTTCAAAGCTATAGTTGCCAAAGCCAAGCGAAGACGGTAAATATACTTCTGAAGAAGACCATAGATTGTTTTGCTCTTTGACTCTCAAGTGCAGTCTTTGATCCGCATCAACAGAAACAAACTCCTCTCCTTCCCCCCAATGGTTGGGGCCTGGCGCAAAATATCCATTTTTGACCTGCCAACTGTAACCGGCAAAATCAATTTCTCGTGCTTCAACATAGCCAGTCCAAAAAAGACTGCAAATAAATACAGTCAAAAATATTTTTGGGCCAAATTTGACTTTTGTCTGATGAAAAAAATCACTCATATTAAACCGCAATGTCTCTTTTTTTGAACCAAATAGCACCGACGACAGTGCAAATTACCGCAACACTCAAGAAAACCAAAACCGAAACCAAACTCAACTCATTGTCAATTAGAGCTTTGTCTGGATCCAAATAATGAAAGAAAGAAGCGTACTTCACGTCCTCGTATTTCTCTTCAAAGTTAGAAATAATGCGAAGGACATACATTAGGATAAGAATCCCACCAGACAACATATAGGCTTTGCTTTTTTCTGAAAAAATTGCCGAAAACATATAACCGAGAGAAAAAACAGCCAGTCCAAACAAGAAAGACAGTAAAGCCATTTTGGAATTGGGCTCAAGCTGATAATCGACACCAAAAATATTGGCCAAAGGGATGAGAGAGAAAACTGAAACAATGGTAAATAACGCCAGCACAGCTACCCCGGCCAAATATCGTGAAAAGAAAAGTGATAGCCGTGAAACAGGTCTAGAAAGCATGATTTCTATTGTCCCCTTTTCTATTTCCCTGGATAAAGCCATTCCGGCAAAAGAAATCATCAGAAAACAAACCATCAAGGGCCAGGTAATGGAGTACTGTTCAATAGAGAGAAACTTTTCAACAGTGTCAAAGCTAAGCTGTTCTATCCCAAATGCTTTCATAAACCCTTCCGGGTAGGCCTTAAGAAGTTCATCAAATTCGGCCGTTTGCTCATGGATAGAAGGGTACATAGCAATAAACATGGTCATAAACAGAAAAGTCGCTACACAGTAAGCAATGATACTTGTCTTTCTATCTTTAATTGTGCGAATAAAGATTGTCAGCATCTATTCGTAGTATTCTAAAAAGATATCTTCAAGCGAAGCCTCGGTTATTTCCAAATCTTTAATTCTGTATTTGGCCAGAGCCTTGACGATCTCGTTTATTTCTCCTTTGACCTTGAAGAGAAGTTCATGATCAATAGTTCTAATAATTTCTACATCTTTGAACTTGAAATCATTGAGATCAAAATCTTCTCCAAAATAGGCCCTAACCGTATTGATCTTCTTTTCTTTTAGGGAAGCAATACTTTCTGTGGTAACCATCTGTCCATTTTTTATAATGGCGACTCGATCGCAAACTTTTTGGACTTCGGCCAGATTATGTGAAGAAGTGAAAACTGTAGTGCCTTTGTCAGTAACTTCCTGAAACATTTTATAGACAATGTTCTGAGGCAGTGGATCTA
>JAHIRA010000087.1 GCA_018818905.1 Patescibacteria group bacterium
ATCTTGGAGGCCTAGTTTGGGGTCCATAATATCACCTTGAACAAGAACAATATTACTTCTTTTAAAAGGCTTGATTGTCTTGAGGTCAACACCAACAACTGATCCTTGTGGCCCAACTATTTTGGAGAGGAACTCCAAGAAGCTACCCGGAGCGGCTCCAAGATCTAGGATAGCGTCACCTTTTTTGGCGATTTTGTATTTCTTCTGGATTTCTAGAAGCTTAAAAACAGAACGGGCCCGGAGACCGTGTCTTTTGGCTTCTTGAGCATAGAAATCGTTGGTGTAGGGATTGTTTTCCATGGGAAAAAAATGGGGGCATTCTCAAAGAATGCCCCCATAAAAATTGAGATTATTGACTAGTCATGACGTAAGAACCATTTTCGTAAATAATAGCTGAAGCGTCACCTGAATTTTCGGTGTGAACTAGGACAAAATCCTTCTGACTGTCTCCGCCCCAATCCTTGAGCATGATTCTGGTGGTGGGGTATTCGTAGGTGTTGTCATAGACTTTTGTGTACAGGCCAGAGTTGGGGTTCCAGTCAAGAACAAAGACATGATATTCTTCATTGTCTCCATTTTTGGTTAGAATACAACCTTCTTCATAGCCATCGCCATCAATATCGTAAGTGGCCCAGTCAAAAAAGAATTCTTCTGGCCAGATGAAAAGAGGTTCGTAATTGTAAGTGGTAGGATCGAGTGAAGTGGGAGACATGTTTTGAGTCGGAGCTTGTTCGACCTCAAAAGTACCAGTTTTCATTTCCAGACCACCAACAAGAACGACATATTCATTGGTGCCAGGGGTCAATCCTACCATGGTCGTGAGATAAAGGAAGTCAATTTCACTTTTGCTGCCAACGGCTTCAGTTTGGACTTCAACAGGGCTGCCAAAAGGGTCATACCATTCAACAGTCACTTGAGTTTGTGGCTTAGCTCCTTTGATATCGACTAGGATGGAAACGTTGTCAACGTCAGAACGGAAAGTAGATTTGGGAGTGAAGTGGCCCACGTTATCAGTAATACCAACTTGGGCGTCAACTTTCAGGTTGTAAACATCGCTGTCTTTGTTCTCTTCTGCTTCCTTCTTGTTCTTGTCAGCTTCTTTCTTGGCCTCTTCTAGAGCTTTTTCGGCTTTCTCTTTAGCTTCTTTTTCTGTTTCCAAAGCTTTCTTTTCGGCTTCTTTGACGATTTCATCAACCTGATCAGTGCTACTGCCATCAAACCAAGATCGCATGGTGGCCCCAGCGACTAGCCAGGCTATCACCAAGCCTATAAGGAGAAGGACAAGACAACCACCGCAGCCGCCCAGAATGTAGTAGAGAACTTTGGATTTTTTCTTGGGTGGAGTTGTTGCAGTAGTTTTTGGCTTATCTTCTGGTGTCTTTTGCTCAGGGATAGTGGCCTTTGAAGAGTCTTCGCTCTTGTCTTCCTTTATGCTTTCTTGGGGTTTGGGGCCTTCGTTTGGATTGGGCATGAGTTTTTGTTTTTATTTACTGAAGGTATTATATATTTTATACCAAAATGGACTGATAATAAAGTCAAATGCTCCCAGATAGCTGATTTCTTGGCCCCCAAAGCCTTTTTTGAAACGAGTAATGCCTTGCCAAGGGTGTTTGGGATCTTGACTCTGAGTGATACCCCAAAAATCGTAGGTCTTCAGACCTCTTGTTTGAGCGGCTCTAATTTGGGCCCATTGAAGAAGATGAGGAGCCATGACGTTTCGCTGAAGGTTTGAGGAGGCGCCATGAAGATACGTAGCGGTATCTTGATCAAAGAAAACAATGTTTGCTGCAAGTGGCTGACCTTTGAGCTCAGCAATGAAGAGAGAAGCTGCATTGTCTTGAGTGAAAGCTTGCAGTTGTTTCTGGTAATAATCTTTGCTGTGAATGCCAAATTGGTCACGAAGCTTGGTTTCTATGGCAATTTTGTAAAAAATATTGATATCTTTGGGGTTCTGAGACTGTCTGATGGTCACTCCTTTACGCTTGGAAAGTCTGATATTGTAGCGTGTTTTGGAGTGCATCTCTTTCAGGAGGGCTTCTTCATCTTTTTGAAGATCAAGTAAGAGAGTTTCTTGGGGTTGAACTTCTTTTCTAGCCTTGGCTAGAGACAGGTTGGAAAAAATTTCTTTGAGCTCTTTTCCCGTCTTGGAGGAAGTCTCTATTCTAGGATCGAGGCGATAGAAGATGGCCTTCTCTTTTTGCGCTAGACTGCGAATGTTCTTGAAATATGAGCTGAGAAGTTCTTTCTTTTTGTCTGTTGCCAGAGAATCTTCTATTAGAGGAGCATGCGGAGAATAAAAGTATGATTTGTTGAGGGGAAGGTCGAGTTTGATGATCAGGGCGAGAAGAATAATTTGTCCTTGTTCTTCTATGGAAGCAATAAAAGTTTTACGATTAAGAGAGGCCTGAAATTTTTGCCATTCAGGGGCATTCAAAAAAGAAGAATGAGGATTCTTCTGAATGAAATTGAGCTGTTGCTGTGATAAATCGGTAACGATATGAAAGTCCATAGTTGTTTAGAGATTGCTCAGAGCTTCTTTGACTTGCTCTTCTGGGGTGCTTGATTTCACCTTGGACAAAGCCTTGAGGGCCTCGTTTTTTCTGTACCCCAATTCCAGGAGAGCGCATAATGCGTCTTCTTTCTCGTCAATGCTGTTGTCACCAAGGATATCTGTAGCCAGTTGACCCTGAAGTTCTAGGATAACTCGACTAGCGGTTTTGCCTCCAATACCAGAAACCTTGGTCAGATAAGAAGTGTCTTTGTTTTGGATGGCTTGTTTGATATCGGAAGTTGAACCCAGGCACAAAATTGCCAGGCCAGTCTTGGGACCAACGCCTGAGATAGAAATGATAGTCTCAAAAAAGGATAACTCCTCTAGTGTCTTGAAGCCAAACAGATCAAAGGCATCCTCTTTGATGTGAGAATAGAGGTAAAGTTCTAGATCTTCTTTCTCCTTGAGACAAGAAAAATCAATAGGCTTGAGGCGGACTTTGTAGCCTACGTCTTCTTTGGTCTTGATGATGGCGAAGTCTTGAGTTTTTGCGAGGACGTTGCCTTTGATATATGAAAGCATAGATGAGAGATTGTCTTGTAATTGCTTCTCAATATTATCATACCCTTTGGCTTTCAAAAAGGCTTTTGGGAAAAGCGAGACTCGACTATAATTATTAATGTATTGTTAAGCTATATAGATTGTCGAAGACCTACCCCTCCCTCCTCCCGAGTCCAAACAACCGTGCAACATTTGTTCGGACTCGGGAGGAGGGAGGGGTAGGTCTTCTAGGACTTCTAATTTTTATAAACATGAAATTTGATCTTGTTTCAAAATTTAAACCGACCGGTGATCAACCACAAGCCATTGAGAAGTTGACGGCTGGCATCAACAAGAATTACGATTTTCAGACACTTCTGGGTGTCACTGGCTCTGGAAAGACCTTCACCATGGCCAACATGATAGAGAAATTGGGGCGTTCGACTCTCGTTTTGTCGCACAACAAAACCTTGGCGGCTCAGTTGGCAGCTGAGTTTAGACAGTTCTTTCCCGAGAATTCTGTTGATTATTTTGTTTCTTATTATGATTATTATCAGCCAGAATCATATTTGCCCGGATCTGATACCTATATTGCCAAAGAAACACAGATCAATGACGAGATCGATAGACTTAGACATGCCGCCACTTCTTCGCTGCTGACGCGGCGAGATGTGATTATTGTGGCTTCGGTATCATGTATTTATGGCCTTGGTCCTCCAGTCAGATACAGAGAAGAGAGTATTCATTTCAAGAAGGGAGAGAAAAAGGCTCTTGACGAGGTTTTAAGAGATTTGGTCAGGATTCAATACCAAAGAAATGATATCGATTTTCACCGAGGAACTTTCAGGGTTAAGGGTGATCTTCTAGAAATTTTCCCCGCCTATGCCGAGAAAGCTTTTAGATTTTCTTTTTTTGGTCGGGAGATTGAGTCTATTGAAGAAATTGATCCGCTGACTAACTTGGTGACACATACTTTTGGGGAACTGACAGTTTTTCCAGCGACTCATTATGCTATTTCTGAGAAGGCCGTTGTAGACGCGATTCCGCAGATAAAAACGGAGCTCAAGACTAGATTAGAAGAGCTGCGACGGCAAGATAAGCTTCTGGAAGCTCAGAGACTGGAAGAGAGGACTAGTTACGATCTTGAGCTTCTGGAGACAACCGGCTTTTGCTCGGGGATCGAGAATTATTCTCGATATTTTGAAGGACGACGAGCTGGTGAGCCACCTTCTACTCTTATTGACTATTTTCCCAAAGATTTCCTTATGTTTATTGATGAGTCTCATATTACCATTCCTCAGGTTCGGGGCATGTATTTTGGCGATCGGGCCAGAAAAGAGAACTTGGTTGACTATGGCTTTAGATTGCCTTCGGCCCTAGATAATAGACCGCTTAATTTTGAAGAATTTGAGGAGAAGCTGAATCAGGTTGTGTTTGTCTCGGCGACTCCAGAGAAATTTGAACTCAGCATTAGCAAACAGGTGGCCGAACAGTTGGTCCGTCCTACCGGACTACTGGATCCCGAGGTTGATATTAGACCGACAGAAAATCAAATTGATGATCTCATGGAAGAAATTCAACTCAGGGTCAAGAAAGGTGAGAGAGTGCTGGTTACCACCTTAACCAAGAGACTTTCAGAAGATCTAACAGAATATTTGAGTGAGTTGGGGGTCAAGGTGCAATATTTACACAGCGAAATAGATACTCTAGAGAGACTAGAGATTTTACGAGAACTGCGAACGGGCAAGTATGATGTTTTGGTCGGGATTAATTTGTTGCGAGAAGGTCTAGATTTGCCGGAAGTTTCTCTTGTGGCCATCATGGATGCTGATAAAGAAGGTTTCTTGCGCTCTAGAACTTCCTTAGTTCAGACTATGGGTCGAGCTGCTAGACATGAGCATGGTCGGGTCATTATGTACGCTGATGAGATCACCAAGTCGATGAAAGCGGCTCTGGGTGAAGTAGAGAGAAGGCGTGAGGTTCAAGAAAAATACAACAAAAAACACAAGATTACGCCCACCTCTATCAAGAAAGAAATTTCCAAAGATCGTTTGGCCGGAGAAAAAGAAGAAGCCAAACCCAAGCCCAGAAAGGTCGAGATTTCAAGAGAGAATCTAAAGAAGACGCTCAAACATCTAGATGAGCAGATGGAGTTAGCGGCTCGAAATCTAGAATTTGAACGAGCGGCCGAAATTCGTGATAAAATGAAAGAGCTTGAAGCTATGGAGTCAGACCTAAAAGATAAATAGCAGTTGTTTAAACTAAAGCAAAACACATGTCACAGATAGTCGAAGGAATCCTTCTGGTCAACAAGCCTTCCAAAATGACTTCACACGATGTGGTCGATGAGCTAAGAAAGATTACGAGCATCAGAAAAATTGGTCATACCGGGACATTGGATCCATTTGCTGAAGGGTTGCTGGTTTGCTTGATTGGTCGCAAAGCCACCAAATTGTCAGAAAGTCTCAGGCAACATGACAAAGAATATATTGCGACCATCAAATTTGGCCAAGAAACAGATACTTATGATCTGGAAGGAAAAGTAGTTGAAGATAAGGGTCAAGAGCAAGACATTGAAGTTAAAGCGGAGCAACTAGAAGAAATTCTCAAAACTTTCCAGGGAGACATCCTTCAAGAGCCACCTATGTTTTCGGCCAAGAAGGTCAAAGGCCAGAAGTTATATGATTTGGCCAGAAAGGGAATTAGCATCAAAAGAGAGAAGGCGCCGGTCACGATTCACGAAACAGAGATTCTGAATGTGAAGGAAGGACAGTATCCCGAAGTTAAGCTAAGAGTCGCTTGTGGATCCGGAACATATATTAGGAGTTTGGCCCATGATATTGGCAAACAGCTTGGAGTTGGGGCTCATTTAATAAAGCTTGAGCGAACTAAGGTTGGTGACTTTGAGCTTGATAATGCCGTGAAGCTTGCGGAGTTAGATTTGAATACTGTTGGACAACAAATACTGATGATTGATTAGGATCAACTTGACTTCTGTCCTACAAAATGATATTGTCTCTTCATAAATATATTTAAATTCTTTTATCGTGCCAATCAAGAAATCAGCCAAAAAATCTCTGAAACAAAGCAAGGTCAGAGCCAAAAGAAATTTGAAGCGTAAAGTAACTATGCGCGGTCTTTTGAAGCAGACTCGTGAACTTATCGCGGAAGGTAAGAAAGCCGAAGCTCAGAAACTTCTACCTCAGGTTTACAAAGCCATTGATAAAGCCGCTAGAACTGGAGTGATCAAGAAAAATACTGCAGCTCGTGGCAAATCTCGAATAACTGCTTTGCTTAACAAGGTTGAGAAGAAAGAAGTCAAGAAAGTCAAAAGCAAAAAATAGATTTTTGGCTCAAATAAAATTCTTTGTCGGGACGCGCCACTGGCGCGTCCCTATTTTTTATATATTGAGAACAAAGTTTTCGATGGCGGCGAATGGCTCAGCTTTTGTTTTTGTTTCTAAGTCAAGAATTAGAATTTGACGATAAATAGATTTGAGTTCCGGTAGAGAAAAATGGGTTATGAGGGCCATGGTTTTTTTGATCACAAAGGGGTGAAGAGCAGCTTTACTGGCCAACTGATTTTCTGGGAGGTTAGTTTCGGCTAAATCCTTGAGGATTAGCATATTGCGAAACTGATAGGAGATCATCGAAACTAGATATGGAGCTTTGGTACCTTTCTGCATTTCTTCTTTGAGAAACAAGAGAGCGGCGCCCTTTTTCTTTTTGGCAATATTTTCGACAAAATCAAAGATACTTTCTTCAACTTCTGAGTTTACCAATAGATCCAAGTCCTCTTTGGTTAATACTCGGTCTGATTTTTTGTAATCAGACAGTTTTTTGATCTCGCTTTCAAGACGGAAGAGGTCCGGACCGGTTTTAAAGGTCAAAGTATCTACAATTTGGCTAGAGGCTTCTAGAGAAAATTCTAGAAGTTTTTTGTTGGCATAGTCTTTTAGCTCCCAAGGTTTAAGAGGGTCAGCTTTGAAAGTTTTGGCCTCTTTCTTGAGATTTTTGACGATTTTGCTTTGGCCTTTGATCTCTGTTTCCCAAAAAATAGCTGTTGTGTTGGACTCAACAAGAGCAATGAGCTTGATCATAGTCTCGTGTTCTTCTTTTTTGAGACTTGGGAGAATGTTTCTGAAAATCACAAGCTTGCTTTGACCAAAAAAAGGCTTGGAAGCCAAGGCTTCTCTGGCTTTGTCTAGATTGAAGTTTTCTTCATCAAGGCCAATTAGATTCAACTTGCCATGGGGGTTATTGCTGATGAAGTTTTCTTTCAGAACCTCGACTTTTTTGCTAATTTGATATTGGTCTTGTCCGTAGAGAAAATAAATCATAACTTTGACTGTGCGGTGTTATCTATTTCAATTCTCCCCAATTGTCTCCGCTGCAAACTTCGACTTTGAGGGGGACGTTGAGCGTGAAAGCTTCTTCCATTCTCTTTTGAACCAGTTTGGACATGGCGGCAACTTCTTTCTGGGGAACTTCGAAGATAAGTTCATCGTGAATCTGAAGAAGCATTTTGAGAGGTAGCTTCTTGTCTATCATTTCTTGGTAAATATTGTTCATGGCAATTTTGATGATGTCAGCTGATGTGCCTTGAACCGGCATATTGATGGCAATTCTTTCTCCGGCTTTGACTAGTGGGCCAGTACTTGACTGAAGCTCGGGTAAATAGCGTCTTCTGCCCACCAGAGTTTCAACATAGCCGTTTTTTCTGGCAAAAGCAATGGTCTTGTCGGCATATTCTTTGATGCCGGGATGTTTTTGGTAGTAGGTATCAATATACTCTTGGGCGTCAGCTGGGGCAATGTTTAAAGTTTGTGAGAGCCCAAAGGCGCTCATGCCGTAAAGCACGCCAAAATTAATAGTTTTGGCAAAGTTTCTTTCTTTTTTGCTCACTTCTGACTGTTTCTTGCCAAAAACCAAAGCGGCGGTGCGACCATGAATGTCTTCACCGTTTTTAAAGGCCTTGGTCATTTCCGGGTCCTTGGAAATTGAGGCGACCACTCTGAGGTCAATCTGGCTATAGTCAGCCGAGATCAGCTTCTGGTCCTTGTCAGCAACAAAAGCTTCTCTAATCTTGGTGCCAAATTTTGATCGTATTGGAATATTCTGCAGGTTGGGGTCAGATGAGGACAGACGTCCGGTAGCAGTAATAGTTTGATTGAAGCTGGTGTGAATGCGACCGGTTTTGTTGTTAACAAGCTTGGGTAAAGTATCGACATAGGTGTTTTGGAGTTTGGCTAGCTCTCTGTATTGTTCTATCAGAGTGACAATGGGGTGAGCTTGACGAATCTTGGCCAGCTCTGAGGCTGCGGTCGAAACACCTTTCTGGGTTTTTTTGAGACCTTTGACTGGGATTTTGAGAGTCTTGAAGAGAATTTCGGACAGCTGTTGAGTAGAATTGATATTGAAGGCTTTCGTTCCAGCGAGTTCATAAATTTGCTGTGTCAGATCGACAATGTACTGACCAAACTCCTTGGAGAGCTTCTCTAACTTTTTCTTATCGACTTTAATTCCTGCTATCTCCATTTCAGACAGAACTATAACCAAAGGCATCTCGATGTCAAAGAAAAGCTTCTCTAACTTCTTCTCTTCTTTGAAGCGATCAATGAAAAGATGGTTGAGTTTCAGAGTCATGTCGGCGTCCTCGGAGGCATAAAAAGCCAGTTTTTCCTTGTTTACCTCAGTGATATCCTTTTTGTCTTTGCCAGTGCCGACTAGATCGGAAAAAGAGACCATTTTATATGAAAATTCTTTGAAGGCTAAGTCGTCAAGGCTGTGTCTTCTGGAGTTTGATTCAAGTAGATATGAGGCCACCATGGTGTCAAACCAGACATTTTGAAGATTGATGCCGTGATTTTTGAAAATGATGTAGTCATATTTGAAATTGTGCGCAATTTTCTTGATATTTTTGTTTTCGAGGATATCTTTGGTTTGTTTTTGCAGATCAGCCGGGAGATCCAAGAAATTGGCCAAATAGTATGCTTCTTTCTCTTTAAGGGCGAAGGAAATGCCTATGAGCTTGGCTTCCAGTGGGCGTAAACTGGTGGTTTCTGTATCAACGGCAAAGGTTTTGGTCTTGGCAAGTTTGTCCAAGAAAGTTCTGATCTCTTGGTGGTCTTCTAAAAGATGATATTTGACGCCGTGAGTTTGGCATTTATCTTGGAGGGAGAACTTCTCGGCCACTTTCTTCTTGTCAAACAGGGAGGCTTGAGCGGTGGGGCCAGCTTTAATTTGCCTGGGTTCAGGAATTTTGTTGAGTAAGTTCCTGAATTCTAGTTCTTGGAAGAGCTTCACTACTTTATCAATATCAAAGTCTTTGAGTTCGGCGTCGGCCAGATTGAAGTTAACCTTCATATCAGTCACAATAGTGCCAAGCTTTTTTGACAAAAAAGCTTGTTTTTCTTGAGCTAGAAGAGTTTCTAGTGTTTTGGGTCGAATGAGTTTTTGTTTTTTGTTCTTGTCGGCAAAGTCTGGTTGCTTGATCGCCTCATAAAGCTTTTCTAGGGTGCCAAATTTAAGCAAGAGTTTAATGGCTGTTTTTTCTCCGACACCTTGGACTCCAGGGATATTGTCAGAAGAATCTCCAGCCAAGCCTTTGTAATCTATAAGTTGGTCTGGCTTGAGGCCATTGAATTTATTTTCAACTTTTTTTTCATCGTAAATAATAGTGTCTTTAAAGCCTCGTCTGAGAGTATAAACTTGGGTATCGTCATCTACAAGCTGAAGAGCGTCGTTATCACCAGTGACAATGACATTGGGCACATGACAAGTTTTAGATAAGGTGCCAATGAAATCATCAGCCTCATAGCCCTTCATGGAATAAATAGGCATGTTGAAGGCTGTGACAATCTCTTGGACACGGGGGATTTGCTTGTAAAGCTCATTTGGAGCGGCTTCTCTTCTGGCTTTGTAGTCTTTGTACATTTTGTGACGGAAGGTCTTGCCTTTACGGTCAAAAGTAACCGCGATATGAGTCGGTTTGAGTTCTTCGAGGGCCTTAAGAAGAATCATAGTGAAACCATAGACGGCATTGACCAGTTCTCCTTGGCTAGTCGTTAAAGGGGGGAGAGCGTGAAAGCCGCGGTGAATGAGAGCATTGCCGTCAATGAGAGCTAATTTGATGCGTTTTTTGTTCATGTGTCTATTTTAGCAAGGTGGAGTATAAAAGAGAAGTAATAAAAATCCGCCCCAGAGAGGGAGCGGGGAAGACATGGGGGTTTTATTTTTGGGCTGTCAATTTGTGTCAATGACACGACCAAAGAAGTAACAATCCTCTCCAAAACCTTGCTTTTTGAGCAAGTAAGTTTCACTGAATTTCATTTTCTCGTAGAAGCCCTTGGCGTTGTAGCTTTTCATGCTCCAGCACCAGAGTTTTGGAATGTTTTCTTCTTGGCATTTTTTGATAGCATGCTCTACTAATTTTTGGCCACCTTGATTGATATTTGAACTTAGACAAACTATTTCGTAGCACATGCACTCAAGCTTCAGCTTTTCATAGTTGGCGTATTCTATCTTTTACTAGAGATTTAGCTTGTTGATTAATCTTTAAACTTGACAATGCTGATATCTTTTCTTTTGTCTACCAAGAAATCTTGCACATTAATCCCTGCGTCCATCTCAAAATGAGCTCTCCCTCCAAATACAATCCCATTTCCATTTTCTGGGACTTGATTTGCCCAAGCAAGGTTTCTAGTTCCAATCACTAGATCATTTGATCGTAGATTTTTTCTGTAATAATTCGAATCGACATCCATTGCTTTTACCTGGATCTTGTTCTTCTTGCAAGACTTCAATATTTGAAAATATGGGTTTTCTTCTGGTGAAGAAATGTCCCCGTGTTTATCTTCCCAATTTTTTGAATAGTATAAGAGAAGCTCTTGTTTTGCATCATCATATTCCCGGCTATCTTCAGGCATATTTATAAAAGCATCCACAGCCTCTTGTTTTTTGTGAGGGAGCATTTCCATGGCAAACCAGTCAATTTTTCCACTATCAATAATGCTTGTAGCAAAATTATGTCTTTCCATATCCCCATGCATATCCGGCACTAAAAGAACTCCATCTCTAAAGTTTTCAGCTACATCTGATTCTTCTATTTGAGGGATATCGACCGCTCTTCTTGAAGAATTTATTCTTTCCTGAACTTCTTGTTCTTGTTGATAATAATCATTTTTCTTGAATACTAGGTCTAGGCTTTCCTGACCTTCGAGAATCGAAATAAATCTATTTGCTACTATTTCTTCATCTATTTTCCCGCCGTAGTTACCGTAGAAAAAATTTATACTATCAACAATTGAATCTTTGTCTGTTTCAACCTTAATTTTCCCACCCGAGTTTAATGTAAATATATATCCAGAATCAGTCTTTTCTGAACTTGCATGATCGGGAACCAATACTTCTTGTAATTGATCGATACTTAAACTCTCTGGAAAAAATTCTTTATCGATTATTCCACTGTCCTTTAAGTATGTTTGATACTCTAACGGTCTTCTTTTTGCTAAAGGACCATTTTTTCTTTCTAGTCTTTCAAGGCTGTTTCTTTTAAAGCTCATTTGTTCTCTCATTTGGCCTATGCGTCTTTCTTCTGACATTTTTATTATTAATTATAGAATCAATTTTTATCATTTTAGACAACTAGATACTATCCGAACAAATGTTCAGATAGTTGCAGGGAATTGAGTGCTATCTGAACAAAAAATTGTTGATTCCGACATTAGTCTGTGTCTTTTCCTTTAGCTTCCTTTGCTTTTTTGAGTGTTTCCAGCGTTGCCTCAACAGAAGGATTTTCGGTATTTAATAGTCGCACTCTTTTCTTAAACCTCTTTTGTATTGGTGTTATAAACTCGTCTGCCCAGGATGGTGTTAAAACAAAGACACCTTGAAAGTCAATAACCACCTCTTCATTCTCGGGTATTTTTTCAAGTTTGGATCTAAACGCAAGATAGGCCTCTTTTCCAGTGGGCCTTGAAATTAGATTAGTCCCGAATTTTTCTAGTTTAATAGTCACTTTTAAAGAATTAATAATCAATTATGGCAAGACAACCATGATTTGAAGCGGGCACTCGAGGGAGCTGGCGTCAACTCGACTTGAGCATGGTTTGTGATTCTCAGCCTGAGTTTTTCTTGGGCTTCTTATTTACCTGATTTTTGCTAGGCTAGAGCTAATTCTAGAAAATTCTTAATAAAAGGCACGCCTTGATTATATGAAGCCTTAATTTCGGCGTGAAACTGTTTGCCATAAATCAGTTTGGTCTTGTGCTTGATGGCTTGGACATAACCAGAATCAGCAATAACCTCGTATTGATCTGGGACATGAAGAACCGCCCAGCCATGAACTTCTGGAGCGGTGAAATTATCCGGGATATCTTTGAAAATTGGGTCATCCTTTCTAATTCACCAATAGGAGTGATTGTATTCAAAAGCCAGGTTAATTCAGTATGTTCAGGAACTTGTGATTGAACAAAAAGAATGCATTTTTTAGGATTAAGACCAGCAGATAGATAAATAGTGGCTAAATCTAAAATTTTCTCTTGCATTTTTAGAACTGCTTGAGGATTA
>JAHIRA010000088.1 GCA_018818905.1 Patescibacteria group bacterium
AGCGAGCTTAGAATAGCTACCAAAATCAATACTCTTGACTCCAGACTCACTGATATGTGGAAAAAGGGCTACCTCTTTGCTACAGACATTATCCATGCCTATAGGCCAGTAAATAGAAAAGGAAAATGGCATTGGAGTAAGACCAGACAAAGATTTTACATGCAGGCAAATGGTTTTGCCCCTGTCTTGAAAGAGATTTCATATAGGACTTTTGATGCCAAAAGAGGAAGAGAGGTAATAATCAAACAAGAGATTCTATTCCATAAATACGAAAGGAAAAAAGTTACCAAAAAAGTTAGCGTTGGAGATAACATTGTTGAGGCTATAAGAAATTCAGATGTTGCCTTGTTTTCAGATGAAATCTCCGAGAAAGTTGATCATGCTCCTAAAAAGGTAAGAACCACAATCAATTATCTTCTTCAAAACAAGAAAATATCAAAGAAAGGCTGGTTCAACCCAAACCAAGGAAGAGAAAGCTGGTTCAAAAAAGGATTTCTCTATTATGTAAAACCTGAACAGTATGCTAAGAGGCTCCAGTTAAGAGATGTAATTGATGGGAGAAAGAAGGATGTTTCTGAAATTATTCATCTTAACAGTGAAGTGCAAAGAAGGATGACTCCAAAGACCGAACTTTTTGAGGATACAAGAAGCGAAGACATTATGAGAGAACTCCTTGCAGTTTATAGGGATATTGAGAGGATCGAGATCTCTGGAGAAACATTCTATTACATTCGGGGGATCCTTTCTTCTGAAGAAATCGAAAAGCAGAAAGTATACTGGGAAAGAAATAAATCAAAAAAGACCAGTTTGCACACAGGTCTTGGGCATGGTGCTGAAGACTTCTTTCAACTCAGTACTGATGCCATGTGTTCTGACGGAGTTTTTGGCATACCTGAGCCTTGGTGGGAATATACAATATCCCAATCAGGAGAAAAGAGATACAATGTAAGAAAGAGAAGAAGAGATGACCCAAGAAGGATACATGAGTTTGATAGAGTTCTTCACTGCCCTTTGATGCCCTTTAGTACAAAAAACGTCAAGGACATTATTCTTGTTTTTGAGGCAAAATACAGGAGAAGAATGGATAAAGAATATTGGGACACGTTCATTACAAAATTAAAAAACACCTATGAGTTTGGAACAAATGACGGACTTGTGAAATTCAATGTCGTTCCCGTTGTTGTCCTTAGCTGGCAGGGAAGAGAAGACATAACAGTTGGAGACAAAAAAGTAAGTTTAGCTAAGTACATCACAATGCAGGGTGGCTTAGTCTTATTTTTGACAGAATTTGAAAGGTATCTGAAGGAAAAGACAGGACAATCAATATACTTCAAGAAAATGTTCAAAGAATGGTTCAGAGGGATCAGAGAAGAAAAAACCTTCACCCAATATATGATCGATTGTCTATTCGGTGGAGTAAGACCAAACCCAGGAAAATATGAGATTAAAGTTGTTGAGAAAAAGGAAAAGAAAACCAAAGAACCAACAACAAGTATTGCAGTTGGCAACTTTGTTCAACCAATGCTTTGCCAGGAATATTTTGGAACAAGCATAGAAAAACCATCATTCTTAGAGCCAAAAATAGATGGAATCAGATGTCAAATACACTGTAAGGATGGAGAAGTTAAGGCATTTTCAAGACGTGGAAAGGACATCAAACTAAAGCAAGAAGTCATTGATGTATTGAAGAATTTTGAGGCAGTATTTGATGGTGAGAAAGTAGCTGATACATTCCATCTATTTGACTTGCTCTATTATAAAGGAAAAACAGTCATTGAAAAACCATATGCACATAGAAGGGATTTCCTTGAAAGAGTTGGCAAGAAATATTTTGAAGGCCTTGACATGATAAAAATTGTTCCAAGGTTTGAAGTCAGAGATAGTGATCAGGTCGAAGAATTGATGAAGAGCATCGTAAAATCAGGGTATGAAGGAATAGTTATCAAAGAAGCTGCATCAGTTTATGAAGCAGGAAGAAGAAGCAGCTTCTGGTTAAAGAAAAAACCACAAAGGACAGTTGATCTGTTCGTTGTATCTGTTGAGAAAGATGAAAAAAGAACTCAAAAGCCATGGGTCCATGAGCTTGCCTGCTGGGATAAAGGCAACCCAATGGTTGTATTCAAGCACTCAACAACAGAAAAACATGAAGTTGACAGTGTACTTGAGTTAACATTCATCGGTCTTACTAAAAATAATAGGCTCAGACATATAAGAGAAGCAATACCAAGAGATGATAAAACTAAATACGAGTGCAACAGCTTGGACGACCTCAAGAAGATAGAAGCATCAGTGAGTGAATAGATATACCTTCTTTTTCATTTCGCTTATGTTATATGAAAGCGAAATTTTCTAATAAAATCACTTCTTTTTTCCTCAAGTAACATACCATTCTTGAGGGATTTTCATGCCTGAATCACGAAAGCGAAATCTGAATCAACCAAACTTCCAGGACAGAATAAAATATCTTCAAGAGCAGGATCTCCAAAAATTCATGAATGTTGTTAGAGATTTTGAACATAAGCTTATCATTAAAATGCTTCTTACTCTGGGTTGCCGAGTTGGAGAACTGGTCAAGATCAAGGTCCAGGATGTAGATATCTCTTATGGGACAGTCAGGATCTATGGGACCTATTCCAAGACAAAAACCCCAAGAACATCAGTGATCTTTGATAAAGACTTGCTCATAGATCTGGATTATTACATTAAGACTAAAAACCTGAAAGATAATACTGCCCTCTTTCCAATGGGTGAAAGGAGAATCCAGCAGATAATCAAGAATTACGGCCAAAGAGTAGGGCTCCCTTGGGTAACTCCTCATAAGCTAAGACATACGCATATTTGCCAAAATCTCATGAAAGGCGTGCCTATAAATGCAGTTCAACAACAAGTTGGACATAAGAATTTGAGCACTACACAAATCTACAGCAAACTAAGTATTACAGATATAAAAAAAGCATATGAATCAGAATATAGAAAAACTTAACAAGCATGCTGGTAGCGTTTTCAGAATAAAAATTAAAAAATAATAA
>JAHIRA010000089.1 GCA_018818905.1 Patescibacteria group bacterium
AATGAAAAGAAAGACAATAATCATTCTCGTCATTGGTCTATCACTTGCTATTCTAATTCCATTAGGAATACTTGTGGCTGGATACTTTTTCCCTGAAAAAAAGGATATAGGCAATGAAGAGGCCCCATCTAATTTAACTGTTTCTAGAATAGAAAGCTCTGAAATAGTCACACAAGTAGAAAAAAATGAAATAAAAAATCAGAGCATGGGTTATCTAGTCGTTAATCTTCCCGAGCAAGGTGTGGTATATGTTAAGAATCTAGATGACCCTAGTAATAATCGGAAAAATGAGGAGTCTAGATTCACTACTTCTTCGTCTCAAGTTATTCCACCAGGTTATTACGAAGTTTATGCTGAAGCGTCTGACCTAAAGAAGGATATTTTTTTGGAGACTGTTGAAGTATTTATCGGAAAAGAAACTAAACTTGATATTGTTTTTGCAGAACTCGACAAGGAGAGACGACAACAAGTCCCAGAGGAACAAGAAATTTCAACCAGTTCAGAACTTGAAGAGCAATTCAATAAATATACTTTAGCAAATCCTTTGCTTCCATATTTACCATATAAAACAGAAGGCTATGAAATTTATTTGCCAGATTACTTCACTTACAAAGTTCAAGTTGATCTTTACCCAACGGTAACTTTCCAGCAGGATTCTCAAAAGTTTAGAGATGAGATTGATCAATACAAAAGTGAGATCAATGCTTGGGTGGAGTCAAATGGTGTTGATCCAGAGACGGTGGAGTTTAATTATGTGGTTATTAAGCCGGAATAAGGCTTTTCGTAATATAGTCTCTTTAAAAAGCGCTGGTAAAGCGCTTTTTTGCTACTTTAAATCCGACGGCGCTCCACCCCTTGACCAACATTCCTTTCAAGCGTATTATGAAGTGATTTGCAAATTCGCAGATCGTGAACACTGATTTGGCCTATAAAAGGCCAAAAGGAGGATAAAGGATGACAAAAGAAGATAAATCTGGATTGGTTTTGCCGACCGGTGGTAGACAGGATCCTCATGTTGACATTCAACTACAACTTGAGCCTCAAGAGTCAGGTCTTGACCTGCCAACTGGGGGAGGGGCAGAGTCAGAAGTTGACCAAGGCTTGGTACCGTCTGGTGCCACGCTATGTGGCAAGTACCTGGTTCTTAGACTTCTGGGCCAAGGCGCTTTTGCCGAAGTCTATGAAGTTGTGTTAATTTCCGGGGAAGGTCAAGAGCAGAAGTATGCTCTCAAGGTCTTCTTTAAGGACAAAGCTAGTAAACTTGATGATGAACTTGAAGCACTTGAACGTCTTGATTATCCAGACATTGTTAAGCTTTATAATCTGGAGTGGGCCCACGAGGTAAAGAGGTGGTGTCTGGTTATGGAGCTTGTGGAAGGCTATACTCTGCGCCAGATTATGGATGCTGAGAAGCTAAGAGCACAGTTTCTGCCAGATGAAAGAGAGGCTTATCAGCAACTTTTTGCCGTGATTACCAAGGCCTTACGCTATGCCCACGGCCAAAAGATCATTCATCGGGACCTGAAACCAGCCAATATCATGTTAACTATGGAGGGTCAGGTCAAGATTCTGGATTTTGGTATTGCCAAGGTTATTGAAGAGAAGAACAAAGCAACGTCCATGACAGTTGGCGCTGGAACGGCCTACTACATGGCGCCAGAGCAGCTTGCTGGCAAAGAAGTTACTCCAGCAACCGATAGTTACTCGCTTGGAGTGCTTCTGTATGAGTTGGCTTGTGGTACTGTTCCGTCCTTGGTGGAAGCCTTTGATGATTTTGAAAAGAAGGGGAGTCGGCTTCAAGCAGTCTTCAATCTTGAAGAGATGTCCAGCTTTCTTTATACGTGTCTGAGTCCCAAGCCTCAAGTCAGGCCACAGAGTGCGTTGAAGTTTCGTGAGCAGTTTTTGCGTTGCTTCCAAGAAAAAGGCAAAGCACATTTTGTGTCACAGCTGGCCCTTCTACAGCACGATCCGACCCTTGAGACTTCTTTTGAAGATCTCAAGGAGAGGCAACAGATTGCCAAGGAGCTCAAATGGAATCTTTGGTTTGAGAAAGAAAACCTCAAAGTTCAAAAAAGAATCAGTCGGATTGCCAGGGGAGACGAACTTCACTTTGGACCCAAAGTGTCCAAAGAAGAATCCGAGCGTTGGTACATTTTGACCCGCCTGGGTCGTTTTGCGGCCGGAGCGTTGGGTTTGATGGCCTTTGTCATCTTGCTTGGTGGTTATTTCTTGACTGTCACGGTCTTCACGTTGCTTGCAGTCACGCTTTACTTTATGCCCAGTCTGATTCCGTCCCGGCTCAAGAAACGGGCAGTGGGTTTCGGAGTTGTGTTTGTGGTTGGTATTGGCGTGTATGTTGGAGCTTCTTATGTGGCCGGTGCGTACTTTGAGCATGTCACTTTGTGGGATCCTTTTGGATTCTATGAGAAGCTTTATCGCATCAAACCTTTTGCAGGGACGACGGCTGGGTTCAAGAATGGACCCAAAGAGCAAGCGAAGTTTAGGTATCCTTATGGGATGGCGGTTGATAAGGCGGGGAATCTGTATGTGGCTGACTACGGGAATCACGTTATTAGGAAGATTGATCAGAAGGGGATTGTGAGTACTTATGCTGGGGTGCCGATGGAAGGCGGGTATAAGAACGGAGCACGGTTGAAGGCGAAGTTTTCAAGGCCCACTCATCTTGCATTTGACGATAGAAATAAAATCTTTTATGTATCCGATACTGGTAATGCGATGGTTAGAAAAATAGATTCTAAGGGCAAGGTCACTACTTTTCTGGATCTAAATAAGCTGTCTAAAGATTCTGTCCACAAAGATGGGCTTTTCGGTCTCACGGTTGATTATCATGGAAATGTTGTTGTTGGTACTAGTCTTGGCCGGATTCAGGTTTTTGATAAAAGGGGAAAGCAAATCTATGAAGAGTTTCGAACTGTTGCAAGTCATATAATAAAAAAGTTTGGTGGCATAGCGACAGTTCCAAGGCCAACTCATTTTATCCCTAATTATGGGCAGGAAAACATGGAAAATTGCTACATTTTTCTTTTCTATGCAGACCCGGATATGCAGATTTGTCGGAATACTTACCATTATTCTGGTGGTCAAGTCAAGAGGTATTACCCTGAATATTCAAATTTTTTCAGAGTGAATAAATGGAGAAAAAGAAAAATTCTTTATGTCACTAGTATTGTTGTTAGTAGCAATACTACTCTCTCTCTTTTTCTTTCAGATGTTGGTAATTGTGCGATACTTAAGTCAGTGGCAGATGCTAAGTATGGCAAGAAGGTTGAAGCAAAATTTGTTTCAAAGATTGGACGGTGCATAGAAAAAGAAAATACTTCTGATGTCAAAGTCGCTTATAACCATTCGTTCCATCCTGGTGGGCATAGATGTGTGGTTAATCTGGTGACTTTGCATGGTGGTTCCTTGTTAGTTTCTAACACCTGCACTCACCGCATCGGCATCATCCGTAACCCCTAACCGTTCTTTCTGTTCCCACGCCCTCCGGCAAAACCCGAGGGCTTTTTTTATCCCTCAAAAACTGCTATAGTAACCAGACGACAAAATTAAAACATCGATATATGAAAACTTCTGATCTCTATGTGTGCCAATCTTGTGGGGCCGAAACTATCCGGTGGGCCGGCAAATGTGAAACTTGTGGTGAGTGGAATACGCTGGAGCAAATAACTCGCAAAGTTCAGAAAAAGGGGCCTGGCCAAAAATCTGCTAGCGTTGATGTCTCCAAGCCTATCACTTTTGCGGATGTTAAAACAGAAGATTTTGCTAGGTTACGCTCAGAAATGAGAGAGCTTGATCAGGTCTTGGGTGGTGGTTTTGTGCCGGGAAGTGTCGTGCTTCTCTCTGGTGATCCCGGTATTGGTAAATCGACTTTGGTTCTGCAATTCTTGGATAAACTTTCCAGAGACAATGGCGTTCTCTATATTTCCGGCGAAGAGTCAGCCAATCAGGTCAAAATGCGGGCCGAGAGGTTGGGGGCAGGGGAAGAAGTGGCCTTTCTTTCGGAAACTGATGTGGATGTGATGATTAACCTTGTCGAGAATGAGAAACCGTCTTTGGTAGTCATTGATTCAGTGCAAACTATGGCCACAACTGAGGTGGCTTCATCTATGGGGAGCATTTCTCAGGTTCGTGAATCATCTGTGAGAATTATTGATATGGCCAAGCGGACCAATACGACTGTAGTTTTGGTTGGTCATGTCACCAAAGAGGGGAATCTAGCGGGACCAAAAACCTTGGAGCATTTAGTCGATACGGTTTTATACCTGGAAGGTGATAGATACCATTCTCTGCGGATTCTGAGAAGCATGAAGAATCGCTTTGGTTCGACCAATGAATCCGGAATTTTTGAAATGAAAACCGAAGGACTGGTAGAGGTCGCAAATCCTTCGGCTTTGTTCTTGTCGGAAAGACAAGAGAAATCTTCTGGCTCGGTGGTGACTGCAGTCATTGAAGGTAACCGAGCTTTTCTTTTGGAGATCCAAGCCCTGGTTACCAAATCTCCTTTTGGCCATCCCAAGAGAACCGCTACTGGCTTTTCTCGCGATCGACTTGAACTTCTGATAGCCGTGCTTTCCAAAAGAGCCAAGCTCAAGTTATCTGAGCATGATGTTTATTTGAATGTGGTGGGCGGGTTCAAGATCACAGAACCTGCGGCTGACATTGCTGCTTGTCTGGCTATTGCCTCGTCACTTCTTGACCGGCCTATTGATCCATTGTTGTTTGCTATTGGAGAAGTAGGTTTGTCCGGCGAAGTCAGAGGAGTCCCACAGGTAGAAAAAAGAATCTCTGAAGCCGAGCGACTTGGCTTTAGAGCCGCAGTCACTCCAGTGAGCTCCAAAGTTGATTTTCCCGGAGAGAGTATTAGCGCGGCGACGGTGGGGGAAGCGGTGTTGCGAGCGGTGAAATAAATATTATTCCCCGTAGGGACGCCGCCTCTGGCGCGTCCTATAGGTCCATATGTATTTAAATATTCGTGGACCTTTTTGATCCATTTGCTGGCTCCAGGCACAGTTTGCTGGCTCCAGGCTGTGCCTGGAGCCCTAATGCAGGCTTTCAAATATGAAGAATTTGACACTCACAATTAAAAACATACCAACTCTCAACATTAATTAAGAAACGAAGGATATTAGTTTTGTAGCTTTGTCGAAGTGACGACTTTTATTATGTTTTGACGGTTTACATTTAGGCTCCAGGCACAGCCTGGAGCCAGCAGATATTTATTCAAAATGAACTGTTTTCTCAAATCGTAGCAGTTCATTTTTTAATTGGGGGTGCTCTCTGAAATCTGGATCTTTTGTGACTAACTCAAGTGCTTCTTCTCTCGCTACGGCAACTAATTCTGCATCGGTCAACGAGGCCATCTTCAGATCAGGTAGTCCTGATTGACGAATGCCGTATACCTCACCTGGTCCACGAATTTCGAGGTCGTGCTGTGCTAGCTGGAAGCCATCAAGACAATTTTCCATGGTTTTAAGCCGATTGTAGCTTTTCTCGCCTAGACTATCGGTAAAGAGATAGCAATATGATTGTTTCTGTCCGCGACCAACTCGACCACGAAACTGATGTAATTGGGAGAGGCCAAATCTTTCGGAGCCTTCTATCATCATGATGGTCGCATTGGGAATATCGACACCAACTTCAATGACCGAGGTCGAGACCAAGATCTTTGTTTTTTTGGCCAAGAAATTCTGCATCGCCTTTTCTTTTTGTTCTTTCTTGAGCTTGCCGTGAAGTAAACCTATCTTGATCTCGGGGAAAACTTGCTGGTTCAACTTTTTGTATTCTTCTTTGACTGATTTGACCCCTAGGGTATCAGATTCTTCTATGAGCGGGCAAACGACAAAAACCTGGTCGCCTTTGTTTATTCTTTGTCTTATGAAGTCATAGGTCTCTTCACGATCAAACGGAGCGACTAGAGAAGTTTTGATTGGCTTTCTATTCTTGGGCATTTCTTTAATTACAGACAGATCTAGGTCGCCAAAGATAGATAGAGCTAGAGTGCGGGGAATAGGGGTGGCCGTCATTGATAGAAAGTGAGGGATTTTGTTGCCCGTATTGATTGTTTTGAGAGTGGCTCTTTGCTTGACGCCAAAACGATGTTGCTCGTCGATTATGGCCAAGGCTAGTTTTTTGGTCTTCACTTTTTCTGATAGAAGAGTGTGGGTGCCAATGATCAGATCAATTTCGCCGTCCTTGATTTTCTTGAGTAGTTTATTGGTCGAGATCTCTTTTTTGTCTACAAATCTTTGAGTTCTAGTAAAGAGGGCGATGTTGAAGTTGTTGTCGGCAAAGAATTTCAAGAAGCTTTGATAATGTTGGGTAGCTAGAATCTCGGTTGGGGCCAGAAAAACGCCTTGATAACCTTGTTTTAGAACCTGGTTGAGTATTAGGGCCGTGACTACGGTTTTTCCTGATCCCACATCTCCCTCTAGAAGACGATTCATGGGCTTGTTTTGCTCAAGATTCTGAAAGACTTGCCATGAAGCTTTTTTCTGATCATCTGTAAGGGTGAAGGGCAACTTCTTAACAAATTTCTGAGCCAACTTTTTGTCAAATTTGAGAGAATAAGACCTAGCTTGCTTGAAGACAGATCTTTTTTGTAGTTTCATTGCCTGAAGTAGAAACATCTCCTCGAAACCAAGACGATATTTGGCTTGAGCCAGACTTTGCTGACTATCAGGAAAATGAATTTGTTTAAGGGCTTCGTTTCTGGCCAGCAGTCTATGTCGCTTAAGACAAGCTTGTGGCAAGAATTCTTCAAGTTCAGTGACGTGTTTCAAATATGGCTTAAGGACAAATCTGAGCCATTTGGAAGTAATGCCTGCGGTTAGAGAATAGACTGGGGCAATGCGACCGGTGTGCAGGGCTTCAGGCCGATATTTTTCATACACAGGACTTGTCATTTGAAGATCTCGTCCTCGATTGTACTCAACTTTACCAGACAGAGTCACGTACGATCCCGTCTTTAAGAATTTTTCTAGATAAGGCTGTCTAAACCAGACTGACTCAAGACTGCCTGTCTTATCTTCCAGTGTAGCTTTGGTCAGCATCATTCGTTGACGTTGAGTTTGTTCGTTATATATTTCGGAAATAATGCCTTGGACAGTATTAACTTCGCCTGGCTTGACCATATTGATAGGAATAATCGTACTAAAATCTTCGTAGTCAACCGGGAAGTAAAAAATAAAATCTCGGACTGTAAATAGTCCGAGTCTTTTGAGGGCGTCACGGTGACGTTTGTCTATTTTTCTGAGATCTGTTAAGAGAGTATCGAGCATGGCATAATTTTCGTGTCCCGGGGACGATTCGAACGTCCGACCTCTTCCTCCGCAGGGAAGCGCTCTATCCACTGAGCTACCGGGACATACTGTTACATTTTACCTCTCTTCTTTAATATTTGACAACAGACTTTTGGACAAAAAAATCGTTTCTAAGAGATGGAAACGATTTTGAGGCAGGATAGACTAGAATCCCCAGCGTCTGAAGGTAGAATCAACGGGGTTTTCTTCTTTTTCGACGTCTTCGGGGAGGTAGTTTAGGAGGGTTTCTCTTATTTTGAGAGGGTTTTGTTCTTCAAGTTGGATTGAGAGAGTGGGTCTCACAGACGAACGACGGCCAAAGCTGAGAGTTTTGAGATCGGGTGGATTGTAGAGAATCCAGAAAGACTCCAGATCCTCGCCGTAAGGATAGAAGTTGTTTTCAACCGTGATGCCTTCTCTGGTAATAGCAATACTGAGATCCTTGGGTTTTCTATGGAAGAAAGTGTTAAGAACAACAGCTAAAATTACAACAATGAGAGCGAAGAGGTAGTTAGCGACAATGAAGGCGTAAACTACCAAGGCTATTCCGATGATAGCAAAAAGAATGTACCATTGTTGTGGCCTGGAAACCTGAATATATTCAGGAGCCTGCCATTGCATGATAACGTCTTGTGGTTTGGCCTCAGTGTCTTCGCTTTCAGCGTATTCTCTAATGTCGTCGTTTGTGAGCCTGGAGGGTTCCTTTTCCTGAGGAGTTCTTTTTTGGAAGTCCTCTTCTTTGGTTTTGTTTTCGTCA
>JAHIRA010000090.1 GCA_018818905.1 Patescibacteria group bacterium
AATGAAAACTATAACATATCTGACTTGTCTAATGCTGTCCTTATTTATCTACCCATTTTCTTCTTTGGCTGCCGATGTTGAGCAAGAAGTTAAAGCTTTGTTTGTTCCCACATTTGAAAAGGTAGAAGTAGAAGAGGTTGTCTCAAGTGAGAATCTTATTGTCAAGGATGAGAATGGAGAACTGAGTAGTGTGAAACTTATTGGTCTCTCGTCCCCTATTTTTGGCTCCGGGAGTTTGACAAACAGGTGTGAGATATTTGAAGCTGAAAGAAAAGTAAAGCAATTAACTATCAATAAGACGATAACTCTTCGTAATGATGAAACGACTTCGCTGAAAGACTATAAGGACGATAAGTATCGATATGCCATCTTAAGTGATGGTAGAAACCTTAATGAACTTTTACTTCGTGAAGGAATAGTTGCCTTTAATGCTACTATTCCTTTTTCTGAAGAAGATAAATACGAGAAGATTGAGGAAGCTGCTCAGAAAGAAGGTCTAGGCATTTGGGGTAACACTCCGGCCTGCAATTTTAAGTCTTTCTACGAGGCCGCCTTCTCGGCGCCCCTTTCTATAGAATCAACTTTTTTGGGCATAGCAATATTTCAGTTTTTGCAGTTTGTGTTGCTAGTCACCTTGGCTGTTGCTTTACTGTTGATAGAGAAGATAAGACAGTGGCAAAGTGAAAAGCAAGATAGAAACTAAAAAAGACTTGCTTTCTTGCTCTATTTGTTGTATAAAGTAGTGCTGATTAAACTTCGGAAAAAGGAGTGTCAAATGAACATGAATGAACTGTCTTTTGAAGAGTGGCAAGCAATTGCCGCTAGATTTATTTCCAGGCAGACTCGACCTAGTGATCCAGAGGGACTAGTGATTTCGCCTCGCTCTTCTATGAAGGAAGTAAGTGTATGGGGTAACCATGAAACTAGTTCTTACGACTACTACTGCACATTTGCCGGCAAAATGCCAACGACTTCTGTCGGAGAAAAAGACATGATCGTCGTCGTAAAGATTCAGGAAGGCACTATCATAATTGAAGAGAGAGTTACTGATACAGAGGTCAGTACGACTGTTCACATAAACGAAAACGACATCCCCGAAGCAAAACTCGAGTGATGTCATCAATCTTTGTTGCAGGGGAAGCCAAAAAGCTTCCCCTTTTTTTTATTTCAAATAATTCATAGGATTAACAGGTTTGCCATTAACCCTAGTTTCGAAGTGAAGATGAGGTCCGGTTGTCATCCAGCCGGCTCCAGGTGTTCCGGGAGCGCCACCTGACTTGGCAATTGGGTCACCTTTTTTGACATAGGCGCCTTCAGAAACAAGGCTTGCCGGAATGTGACCGTAGACTGTCGATAGTCCCCCGCCATGATAAATCAGCAAATAGCTATATCCGTAACCGGCGTTTCTATATTTGACAACAAAACCATCTGCCGGAGCGTACAAGGTTGATCCTTGTGGGGCGGGAATATCTACGCCATAATGAGGCACTCCAAAATATTTGGTATAGCTTGGATCCATGAAGTAGGCGCTAATGCCTCTGCTGGGATTTATGGGCCAGGCTAGTTGACCTGAGCCATTTAAATCTTGAACTTCTTGATTGCTACTGTCATCATTCTTACTTCTTTCAGCCAAAACTCTTTCTATATCAGCTTCGAGGTTTGAGATTTCTGTATTAGCTTGCTCGTAATCTTTTTTGGATTGTTCTAGAAGTTCTTGATACTTGTCTTCTTGCTGCTCGGTGATGTCTAGAAGCCTGTCTTTGCCCGTTTTCTCACTTGCCAAATTCTTCTTCTTGGCCTCAAGATCATCTTTTAGCTCGGAAAGCTTCTCATTTTTTGACTCCATGACACGCTTGTGCCACTGAAGCTCGGCCTTGAGTTCTTGGATATCATCAAGTGCGACCTGGCCTTTATTTTCCAGAGTTTCCAAATATTCAGCTTGGTCAAGAACTTCTGAGAAAGAATCATAGCCTAGAAGCATTTCTAGTGGACTCCTGGAGTCGTATAAATGGATAACTCTTAGATATTCTGACAGAAGCTTTTTCTGGCCTGATATTTCTTCTTCTTTGGCTACTATTTTGTGCTCTGTATTCTCAATTTCTAGTCTAGTTTTTTCTATTTCAGTTTTTGTTTTTTCTATTTCTGCTTCGGCTCTAGCAATTTCTTTTCCTAGAATATCTATCTGGTTCTCGAGGTTTTTTTGTTCTTCTTGTTTTTCTTTGATTTCTGCTTCAAGATTCTCTGTATTTTCTTCGAGACGTTTGATTTTTTCTTTACGCTCACTAATCTCTTGGTTTAGTTGCTCGATTGATTGTTCGGCGATGGTAACTAGTGTTGTTTTGGGATTTGGAAAAAACAAAAGCCCAACTATAAATAGAAGGGTCACTATAAACACAGCGCCATATAGAATGTGAGAGACTTTATTCTTTAAAATCATAGCTCAGTTATCTACTTGCGACAGGTAAATTATATCATGAAACTCTATTTTTGTACACCAGCTTCAAATCTAGACAAGGTTTCGTCTTTTCCAAGCAGTGCCGCAATTTCAAACGGACCCGGGGAATTTTTTTTGCCAGAAAGAGCGACTCTTGTTGGCCAGAGCATATCCCCTACCTGGTAGTTATTTTCTTTGATAAAGGAAATTGTTTTCTGTTCTAGATTTTTTTCTGACCACTCCCCTGCTTCAATGTCTGTGAAAAATTCTTGCATAATTTTGAGATTTTTTTTCACCTCCTTGAGGCTTAGTTTTTTCCATTGTAGAAGGCTGGAATCATAGTCCGGTAATTTGAAAACGAAGGAAATTTCTCCAGAGAGATCCTCAAGTTTTTCAATCCTCTCTTTTTCTAGAAGGCAGGCTTTCTTGAGTATGTCCTGGTCTGCTTCTTGATAGTCACTCAAGAAAGGCTTAGATAAGGCAAAAAAATCATCGTCAGATAGATTTTTGAGATATTGTTTATTGATCCAGTTAAGTTTGTCTAGATTAAAAACAGCTCCACTTTTGTTTACTCCTTTGAGACTAAAAGCTTTTTCTAATTCCTTGAGACTCATAATCTCTCTGTCATCTTTGGGATTCCAACCCAAAAAAGCAATGAAGTTCAAGAGTGCTTCCTTGAGATAACCTTGTTTCAAGAAGTCCTCGACAGAAACGCTGCCATGTCTTTTGGATAGCTTGGATTTGTCTGGATTTAGAACGAGTGGCAGATGAGCAAACTTTGGTGGTTTCCAGCCCAGAGCTCGATATATCAGTAAATGTTTTGGCGTTGAAGGAAGCCACTCTTCTGCTCTGATAACATGAGTTATTTCCATTAGGTGATCATCAACAACATTGGCCAAATGATATGTTGGTAGACCGTCTGACTTGAGTAAGACTTGGTCATCAATTTCATTGCTACTAACCTGAACCTTGCCTCTAACCAAGTCTTCAAATTCAATCACTTCACCGGGAGTGACTTTGAGGCGAACTACATTCGGGAGACCTTCTTTGATTTTTTTGTCTATTTCTTCTTTGGCTAGATTGGCGCAGCACTTGTCGTATTTGGGAGCCTTGTTTAATTTTTCTTGCTTGGCTCTCATCTCTGTTAGTCTTTCTTGGGTGCAGAAGCAGAAATAAGCCTTTCCTTCTTTAACGAGTTGGTCAGCATATTTCTTGTATAATTCTGATCTTTCAGACTGGATATAGGGACCATGATCCCCTTTTTCTTTCAATTTTCCATTTTCAAAATAAGGACCTTCGTCATAAACAAGGCCAAACTCATTCAGGACGTTGATTAGATTTTCCATGGCACCCTCGACCTTTCTGCTCTGGTCTGTGTCTTCTATGCGCAAAACAAACTGACCACCTGTGCTTTTGGCGTAAAGATAGGCGTAAAGTGCTGACCTGAGGTTTCCGATATGAACGTATCCTGTTGGTGAGGGGGCAAAACGAGTTTTGGTCATGAGGAAAATATGTTTTTCTTTTCTAAAGTTTTGAGGATTATCTTGGCACTGCCATGCCTGTGTGGGTGAAGTGTTTTGAGCAGAGCGTCTTTATTGACCCACCTGTAGTCAGAGTGTTCCTTGGGATCTATCTTGATATCACTACCGTCACCGACGTATTTTAGAAACCAAATCGACTGAAGCTGCCCTCGAAAAGGCCTAGCCGGATTTATGTCTCTAAGCGGCCATTCGTAGCGGTAGGCTTTTTTTAGCTCTAGAATTGGTTGAAGTTTGCTTGAGCCCATTTCTTCCTTAGCTTCCCTGAGAACGGCTGTTTTTGAAGACTCATAAGATCTTTTGCCACCTTGCAGAAACTGCCAGTGATCTGCGTGTTTCTCGTGTTTTGTAATATAAGAATTATTGAGTAACAGAAATTGTCCTTTGGTATTGAGAATTACAGCCAGGACATTTTCTCTGTAGGGTCTGTTACGATAGATTTTATCAAGATATACCATATAAGGAAAGCGAATAACTGCATTGTAAATTCGTTTCTTTCTCCAAGGTTCCTTCCTTAAGCGCCAAAACCATTCTAGCTTGCTGTGGTATTTCTTTGGCGCTCTTTTGGCTTTTCCTGAGATGAAGTCAAATGTTCCGCCAACACCCATTACTAGTTTCACATTCTTCAAATATGGCAAATTACGATCAATCCAGAATTCTTGCTTGGGGGCTCCATAGGCAACAAAGAGTATTTTTGCTCCGGAATCATTAATAATGTACCTCAGCTTCTTGTCGTCTTCCGGGTTCGGACTACCACTGTAGCTGCCACTTATTCTGAGCTTGGGATACTTTTTTTGAAGATTGTCGGCCACTCTTCTGGCTACTCCAGGTTTTGCGCCCAGAAGGTAGATTGAACAATCTTTTTGTTCACACATTTCAGTGAACTTCAAGAAGGTATCAACACCGGTAACTCGTTCAGGCAAGACCAAGGTCTTGTATTTGGGCCATATGACAAATTTGATTACAGAAGCTCCCAGACTAAGACCAGCTAATAGGATATTGAGGTATTTTGATTTTTTGAGAGCAAAACCTCTTTCTAGGTAGGAGGCGGCCCACTGCAAGCCAACTCCGTCTGGAATAGAAATATCAGCCTTATTGAGGACTTCCTTGTATTCAAAATTTCTGGCGGCCTTGAGGCATATTTCTGGGTTAGGAGTGTAGATGACAACTTTTTCTTTTTGTGTCAAAAAAGAAGAGGCTTTACTGGTAGTATCCTCTTTGGTGACGGGATCTATTTTGACACCTAGAATGTCTACTTTTTTTGACTTCATTTAGTATTGTCTGATCAAATGACTCCTACATTTTACGTTGGATCCTGGTTCTTGTAAAGTGTTGGGTAAAAAAAGGAGGATAGAAACAAATTCTATCCTCCAGGTTGCTGTTCGCTTTTGGGCATGCGACTAGCAACAGAAATCATTTGGCAGGCTACCAAACCGGTGAAGCAACCTTTCGACTTTTCCAGAAATCGCTTGTTGTTTCTACTGGTTTGGCTGATCTAGCTTTGGGATTCGTGTTTCCATTAACTTCAATCTCAATAGCTGCTCGGTCAAGGCCGATCTGGTCAGTCCCAACAAGATCCTCGATTTTACTTGCTCCAGTTCTGAATGCAAGAGAAACCATGTCTATTACATCATTTGGCAAGATTATAAGGATAACTCCGAAAACAAGGTTGTTGTTCAAGAGAGTTATCACTCCCGTTTTAATCCACCTAATCTCACCCATAATCTCATATTTATCCGTCCCTGAAGCCTCTTCAAGGAACTTTTTGGGATGTGTCATCAAGCTGGAAATAGATACGGCTGCCTTCGGTTCAATATTCAAGTCATTAACTTTTAAAACCTGGACATTCTGAAGTCTGTCTTGAATCCTTTCACACAGACTGAACAGGGTCTTCGTACCAGTCAGAATGGTTATTTGATCATTTCCCGCTTTTTTTGAAAGCTCATTGATAAACTCATCCGACGCATCGGGTCTAACGAAATAAAGCTCCATGACTTTTCCTCCAATAATCAAGGTTTGAACTTGATACAAGTTAAGTGTGCTTGACCACCTACTGATTTAGCTGGCCAGGCGAAGGGATAAGAAAAATTCCTTTCCCCCGCGACTGGCAAGCTAAGCACTGTAGCTGGATTTGAGCTTGTTGTAAAGAGCAAAACTGGCGGAATTAAAAAACCGGCCAGCGGGCCAGTTTAGGTTTTCTAGAATGTAGACAAAAACTAAACTAGCCGGCGTAGTCGGTTAAAGAAGAAAAAGAATTGAGTTGTGGAAATAATGTTTTTTCTCATCATCTATATTATACTCAAAAAATTTTGCAGGTCAAGAAAAGATGTCAACAAGTTGATGATAACGGGCACTTTTATTTGACACAACCACTTTTTTATTGTATCATAGTCTGCTACACTAGTGGCAAAAGCACCTTCACAAAAACAGATTTCTGACAAAGGAGAAGAAAGATGAAGAACTCAATGATAGTTTCCGTTTTTGGCTTGATTCTCGTATCTCTCGTAAATTGTACCTGTCCACCGCCCGTTGTTAATCACGGCAAGGAGCTTGTGAATGAATCGCTAAAAGACGCAGGTGAAGCGAGCATTGAAAAATTTGTCGATAAAGTTCCAGAAAGCTTTTTTGACAAATTTGTAGAAGAGGATTCAACGGAGAGTCCAAAGGTTACAACTCCAAACAATCCAAGAAAAATGACAGAAACCAAAGAAGGGCTTCATACCTATGGATCCAGAGAAATCATAATTCTTGGATTTACTTCCGATGGTTTGTATCTGGCCACCTCAAGCTGGGATGGGCATCAGTCGTACACTGTTGCCATATGGGATCTCAAGAAAAAGAAAGAAAGTGCTAGAATTGGCCAATTTTTAAAGCCGGTTAAAAATGGGCTCTTCATCAAGAATACTCAAATACTGGTCGTTAGCGCTGGCACATCAATCTATTTGTTTGATGTGCCAAAAAAAGAATTGATCTGGTCAAAAAGTCTTCATCGGCAAGAAATTACCTCCCTAAAAATAAGTCCTGATTGGGATTTTATCTTGTCTGGGTCAAAGGACAGGTCTGCAATTCTTTCAAGTGTTGTTGATGGAACATTTGTTGCAGAGATTATGGAAGCAAAAAATGTCGCTACCCAATTGAATTGTCAAGGTCCTAGAAATTGCGAAAGTAGAGTTTGCTACGAGGGATTTTGTCAGAAGATCGATGCATCACAAGGGCATTCCGCAGAAATAACAGATGTTGGATTCATTGACACAAGAGTTATTATTACTGCAAGCAATGACACAACTCTTCGCATTTGGGATTTAAGAAAGGTTGATAAAAGGCTAAAAGAAGTAGTCACCTTATCGGGAATCCCCTATGGCATGTCCGTTGATCCAAAAAGGCGTTATGCTTTGGCTGGGATCTATGGTTCATCTCAGCTACTAATAGTAAATTCAGAAACCTACAGTTTTAGTGATTTTCCGTCAAGTTCGCATTATGCCTTGCGATACCCAAAATTTGACAATTCTGGAAAATTCATTGTGGCGGTATCGGGGTATGAAATTTTGATCCTGAACACATTGGAAAGAAAAACTGTTAGGGTTTTTAGTAGCCTGTCAATTGTCTACAGTGCTACCATAAGTCCTGATGCAAAGAATGTTGCATTTACGGATTTTAGTTCAGGAATATGGATCATTCCTACGGGATTATAGAAAAATTTCTATTTTCCCCTGCCCTCACGCATTATGCGCTGAGGGCTTTTTTCTTGCCTATTTCACCAATCTACTGCTACACTAACAACAAACGCACCCTCAAAATGCCAGTAATTCTGGCGAAGGAGAAGAAAAATGAAGAGATTTGCGATTTTCCTGATGAGCTGTTCAGTGCTCATACTTCTGGTTTCCTCTGCTTGCTTGCCCCCCCCCTTTATTGATAATGATATTATCAAAACGTCAGATGGTGGATCCGCTTCCAAGCTTTATCTGACATCTCCGCACAAGTGAGTCAAGAATATGGGAGCGTTGTCTCTGGCATTACCGTATCCCATGACAGTCAATATTTCATTGTTGGCACTAATGAGGGCTATGTACTCATCTATGCCACGAAGAAACTGCAAACTATTAAGCAATTAAATTTCAGCATTGGTGGCATTTTCGCTGTTGCATGCAGTCCCAATAGCTACGAGTTCGCGGTTGGTGGGGCTAGGAGAATCATAACAGCAGATCTTCACTAGTGCTTGTTGAACCTTTCTTCGGATATTCTTTTACAAAAAATCCCGCCTGCTTCAAACACAGACGGGATTCTATACTTGAGTTTCTCTTTACTTCGTTAGCTTCAAAAACTTCAATTCCGGAAACTGCTTTAAGTATCTTAGTCTATCTTCTTTTAGATTTTCCATCATAATCTTGTACTCCTCATTGTCATAGATCTTGTATGGATCGTACTTATTGATATCAAGTCCCGGAATCTCAGTTGGAACATCGTAACCAACGTTTTCGTCATATTTCCATTTGACAGTATCTCTGACAATTTCTAAAACAGAGTTGCCAGTTATTTTTGGGGTGATATCTATTCCATTATCAATGCCACCAACTTTTCCGGTATTAATGACATAGACTTTGATATGAGGATTCTTTTTGATAATTTCGTAGAAACGTTGACCATTCTTATAAAGTGGTGGAATGATGAAAGGGTCAAAGCCAACTACTCGCATTGGTTTGCCAATCTGGCTTTTGTCTTCTGTTCCAGCTGAAGTTTGAGTTGATTCACCAAGCATAAAAAACGTGGCCGCTTGCTCAGGTGAGATTAGACGACCGACAACTGGAATGTCATATCTTCTGGTGTTGAAAAAGATAGCGTCAACTTTTGCTAGATCAACATTGGCGTCGGTATTTGGAATCCCAAAGCGTGGGATAATAGCTCGGCCATTGGCACAGAATTCTACATCATCAAAAGCAAAACCACCGTATTTTACG
>JAHIRA010000091.1 GCA_018818905.1 Patescibacteria group bacterium
ATAAATATTACCGATACCGGCTAGGAATTTGGGATCAAGTAGCAACGGTTTTATTTTGGAACGCTTTCTTTGCTGTAATCTTTTTTTGAAAATCTGTGGACTGAAGTTTTTGTTAAGAGGCTCGGGACCGAACTTTTCAAACAATTCTGCTAGCTCTGCCGCAGACAACAAATCAATGTAGCCAAACTGTCTCACTTCTCTAAAGAATAAATGAGAGCCATCAACGAAGTCAAAAACAACATGCACATGATTTGATGCTTCTGATCTTTTTTTGGCTAATAGCAGCTGACCAGTCATTTTGAGATGAACAATCATCGAGCACCCATTCTCGAGTTCAACAACAACTAGCTTGGCTCTCCTGTAAACTCTGACAATTTTCTGGCCGACCACGGCTTGCCTGAGTTTCTGTGCAGTGACCATAACTATTTTTGGCAGACTAATCTTGACGTCAACAATCTTTTTGCCTCTTAGTTTTCTGTTGAGTTGCCTGGAGATTGTTTCTACCTCTGGTAATTCTGGCATATTAGTGTTTTAGTCTGGCCACGCCCTGTATCTCACCAGCCCAGTTTTTTATGTCAGATAGAGAGTAGGCAGCTGCATTATGGTCTTTGTCGATATAATAAACACTTTCTTCCCCATTTACTTTGTATACCACGCCACTATTCTCTGGCGCTGATTTGGAATTACCAAAGAAAATAATATCGCCTTCCCTAAGTTCAGTCGAGTCTTTTATTATCATACCATTTTTTTCAAAATATGTGTAGATATTGAATAGATTGCTGTCAAAATCAGAGTCGCTTGGTGTTCCTTGATATCCGAGGGCATTTTTCTTGTAGTCTTTTTTCAACTCATCTTTAATGTAAATTCCTGCATATTCTAGGGCTTTATTGACAATATCTTTCTTGTCAAAATACCCAAGACGCCTAGTAAACTCATAATAGCTCCCATCGCTTGGATAGAAATTGACTCCCTTCATCCTTTCTAGAGAAGTCTTGATATCTTCAGGATTTGAGTAGCCGTTGTTATTTGCGTCATTGTCGACAATATTTTCTACTCCATCTCCGTCTATGTCAGAATCGTCTCTATTGGTCAGGCCGTCGTTATCTATATCTCCGTATACAATATTACCGGTCACTCTATATACATGCTGTGTATAATCATAAATCAGAAAAAAGAAGCTTAGCCACAACAGAGCAAAGCCGACTCCAAAATATATCAGGCTAATTCTTGGAACTTTGAAAAAAGCCTTAATAGCCACCGCAATCGAGATCAATATCAGGAGAGCCTCTGTGCTGAAGTTGATGAGGAAAAGATTCTCCCCAACAAAGGTATTGTCAAAAACACCATGAGTTAGAAGACCAAAAAGTCGTGTCGAAAGTGGATACAGCCACATAACACCCGAGGCAAATGAATCCAGGACAAGATGTGACAAAACAGCTACAAAGTAAACAATTGAAACCGCTCTCAAAGAAACATTGCTGAGCGCTCTTGAAATAGCATAGAGTAGAATAAAAACCAGAACTTGAAAAACGAAGGTGTGTGAAACAAATTCTCTGTGAGAACTCTCAGCGCTAAAGAAAAAGTAGTATAAAAAATCGAGATCCAAAAGGACCCCAAAAAATGTTCCCAGAAGATAGAACAGCTTCTTTTTCCTTTCGTCTAGTTGCTTTCCCCAGATTTCTCTGGTGAAGTAGGTAGCCAAAAAACCACCTGAGGCGTGAGCAAAAATCATTCTTGCTGACTCCTTTCTAATTCAATTATGTCTGCTATTTCTTGGGCAATTTTTTTGCTGACATGAGGTATTTTTTCTAACCCCTCTTGCTTCATTGACTCAAAAACAATGAGAATATCGTACTCTAGATTATCTATCGTACTGGCTGCTTTTCTATAGGCATAGGCCTTGATTTCACTGGTTGAGAAGTTGTCAATTTCGACTGCTTTATTGTAAAGTTTCTCAGCGACAATTTTGTTGTTTTGAAACTTGCCTGGCACTGTATATCTTGGAATTCTCATGGCTATGTCATATCTTTTGCAGTATTTCTTGACCATGTTCATAACCTCTATCATATATGATTTTTGTGGAGCAAACTTGCCTCTATAAAGACTAATGTATTTGTTAAGGACGTCAGGAAAGTTTTTGCGAAGAAGGTTGTAATACCTGTCCTTTTGCGCTCCCTCAAGTGTCAGGCTACCGGCAAGAACGTATTTCCCCCCAACTTCTTTGGTAGTCCTAATGACAGCTTCTATGTTTTCTTCGCTATCAAAAATAAATGGCAAAATAGGCATTAGCATAGTCCCGGTCAAAATTCCTGCTCTCGAGAATTCCTCCATAGCCTTGAATCTTCTTTCTATGTCAGGAGCATTGCTTTCAAAAAATCTAATTTGTTTATAGGCTGCGTAGCTTGGAGCAGTAATAATACTGAAACCAACATTAGCAAAGGAAGCATCGTTGATTTTTTTGATTAGCTCAAGATCTTCGAGGACGAGATCTGACTTTTCGTTAATGAATACCGGAAATTCTTCTTCAAGACAAACTTCTAGCATTTTTCTTGACAGCCGATACTTGGCCTCTGCGCCCTGCCAGTCCCCAATAGCAACAAGCTCACGCGGGACTTTTTTGAGTTCATTTCTTAGAAGTTCAGAAGCATTGGTTTTGACCTTAATGGTTTCTGTGAACTCATCTGCGTTTCTGAATCCTGAGTACTTGGTACCCCATTCATAACAGTACTCACAACCGTGAACACAGCCAATATAGGGATGAGCCGAGTATTTGACCCAAAACCAACCACCGTCTACATTTTTGTAGACGTTGAGGATTTTTTTGGCTTGGTATTCTTGGTAGCTCATAGTGATATTATGGGGTATTTTGGGGGGGAATGCAAACACAAAAAAGACCTTTATCCAGAAGGTCTTTTTTGTGTTTTTGATAATTAGTTTTGAATCAAACAAATCTGGGAACTAATACTCTTTATTTATCCATTTTTTGTCAATTGCCTTCTCTAGATCTATTCCCAACAGATCGGCATTCACAATTGCCATCCCAACAACATCAGCCAGCTCTTTTCCAAGCTCTGCTTTAGAAGCTTTTTCTGAGATATGCTTTTCTGGTCTACTCTTCTTCCTATGAATTAAAACAGCTTGCGCAAGCTCGCCCACCTCCTCATACAGCTTTAATAGTGCAAAATCTTCATCAATAACAACATTATAATCCTTGCCATATTTTCTAGCATTCTCTATAACTTTTTTCTGTAATTCTTTGAACTCCATAAAGATTTGTTACATCAAAATGATAAGACAAACTAACACGCTCTTTCTACTTGCTCATACAAATGCTCCCAACCATTGCCGTTGTCAATCTCCTGATCTGCAAGCTCTATACATTGAATAATATTGGCTGAATTCCCCCGGCCTTGAAGTTGTATTTCTTCTTGCTTTTTGAACTCTTCTAGGCTAATTTTGTCTCTTTCTTCTCCTCGTTTTTGAATTCTTTCAAAACGCAATTCTTGGGGTGATTCGATGCTGAGAATTTTGGCTCCGCTTTCCTTTAATGTTTTGACTTCAGCGGGATGTCTGAGACCGACAATGACTGCCGCCATATCTCCATTTTGTGAAATCTTTTCCAGAAGCATTTCGGCCAAAACTCCAGGGCCTTTTTTTTCGCGAAGACTATTGCCAAGCTCAATAAGATTCTCTATACTAGCTTCTTTACCTTCTTCTTTGAGCTTCTCTTTGAGAATATCTGAGCAGCCATATTTCTTGAAATTCTTCTTCTTGACCAAATAATCAGCCACTGTGTCTTTGCCGGCTCCGAGCTTTCCCGTGAGTCCAATCAATGTCACTTCTCCCGCATTCATTTTTTTCGTTTTTTAGTTTTTCTTTTTGTTGCTTTTTTGTTTTCTTTCTTGCCATATTGAGTCTTGTCGTCAATGATGTCATTTTTGTGCCACTCGTTGGCCCAGGTAGAGACTTTATACTTCTTGACCTTACCCTTGTCGGTACTGCAAATTACCGTGGCCACGCCACTATTAATAATCATCTTTTTACAGATAAAACAAGGAAAAGCTTCAATAGCTTTGCCGGTTTTTGGATCTTCTCCGTAGAGATAAACTGTTGCATCTAGAAGCGAAACACCGGCTCTGGCAGAGTTGATGATAGCATTCTGTTCACTGTGAACAGACCTGCAGATTTCATATCTTTGGCCGTGTGGAATGTTTAGTTTGTCACGAAGACAGTTGCCATGCTCAAGACAATCCTTGGTCTTTCTAGGTGCTCCGACATACCCGGTTGAGATAATCTGATCATCTTTGACAACGATAGTGCCAAAGAAGCGACGATAGCATGTACTGCGTCTGGCCACTTCTTGGGCAATGCCCATATAATAGAGATCTTTTGACGGTCTTTTGATCTTCATTTTGCTTTGGTGGGGCCACCTCCCTAGTTTTGCCCCACAATTACTTCCTATTTTTAGGTGGGAGAAAAAGCACAACTTTCGCCCCACTTTGAACGTAACCCCATTTTACACAATTTCTATAAAGTTGTGAAGACTTTGATAAATCTTGTCATCTACAAATAGAAACTGGACTATTTTCTTGACGAGCCAGGAGTTGCTAGATAAACTATTATCAGCAAGGAAAAGCTTCTATCGTATTTTACTTAAGAACATATTACCTACAATCATGCTTCTAATCATTCAGGCCATCCTGCCCGTTCTAGTCACAGCCATTATTGGCTATCTCCTAGTAAAATACAAAAAATATGACTTCGGTCTGCTAAACAATTTGCTAATCTATATTGCCATACCAGCTCTAGTTCTAACCTCTCTCCTAGACCAGCCAATTGTCCTAAATGAAGCCCTTAGAATATGGGGAGCGGTCCTCATTATTACGCTGGGCTCTGCCCTGTCTGCCTACCTGATTTTTAGGGCCATCAAAAAGAAACATTCCGGATTGTACCTTCCTATTATGTTCATGAATACAATCAACCTTCCTCTTCCTTTGGCGCTTCTTTTCTTTGGAAACGAAGGCCTCCAAATTGCTGTTCTCTTTTCTGTTCCCAGCACCATTTTGATGTTCACGATTGGCCTTTACATTGGCGCCAAAAAACCCCTGAAGGAGGGGCTCAAAGAAGTGCTCAAGCTCCCACTTCTCTACGCAGTAATCATTGGTCTAATTCTTAACTTTGCCAATATACAGGTTTCCGCCTACATCCTTGAGCCAATTCGATTTGTGAGCAAAATGGCTATCCCTATGGCTCTGCTTATTCTTGGCGGAACTCTGGCTACAATTAAGCTCAAGAGTATTTCAACTGTCATTCTCGCCTCTCTCATAAGATTTGGCGCTGGTTTTGGTCTGGGTCTTTTGGCCATCAAGCTTCTTGACCTCACTGGGCTACATGCCGCCATTGTTCTCTTGGTTTCGGTTATGCCAGCTGCGGTTTTCTCAGCAGTTATTGCAGACAAATACAAAAACGAGGAAAGCTTGGTTTCCTCGGTAGTTCTTCTAACAACTGTTTTGGCAATTATTGTTATCCCGCTGATTCTTAGCTACGCAACTAGCTTTGTCAACTAGCCCAAGAATAGACTAAAGTTCTTTTTCTTTTGAACTAAGTTCTTTATAAATAAGAAAGGTAAAAATAGACGAAACGATACCGCTTATGATGCCCACAGCAAAATTGGCCATTGGAATCCAGGAAGTGACCGCCATGATGCCCCAAATAACAAGCAGAAGTAAGGCGTAGCGCCCAAGTACCGGCCAAAAATTACTAGCCACCAAATGAAAACTCTCTTTGATTGATTCCCATATCTTCTTTTTCTTGTAAACAAGTGGATAAACAGCCAGAGAAACCATAAAAGAGATTAGCAAGCCAGGAATGACAAAAAAGATTGCCCCTAGCAAAATCAAAAGAGTCTGAAGCACAATCAGACCAATCAGTTGCCACTTGATCTCAAAAGCTTCTTTGAAATAGTTAGAGAAGCTTTTCTTTTTGTTGTTTAAAACATCTTGCATGGCGATAACCATGGCCCCCTGACCAATGCTTTGCAAAAGAAATGTAAAGGCAAAAATAGCCATCAAAGCAAGGCCTATCAAGAGACCAACAAGAATTACTCCCACAACAGCAACAAGTGATTTCTCGGACGAGATTGTTCCAATTACAGCCGAAAACAAAATTAGTCCAAGAACAGAAAAGAGATAGATAAAAACCCCAATAAGTATACTTATCCCCAGCACAATAAGTTGAATCAAAAAGAAAACATCAATACCGTTCTTAAAAATCTCTGACCCTTTTTTAAATAAGCTCGAAATATCTTGCATCTATTAAAGATTTAAATAATTAATTGACCGCACTATACCCTTTTTAGTAGAAAAAGTCCAGCTCTTTTACTGACCTCAATTATTACCAAGGCTAATTCAAGATAATCATCAGCTCCATAAAATATACCAACAACCAGAGCCAAAAGGATAACGAATGAGAAAATATCAGAGATGTTCTTTATTTTTTTCTGGAATCTAAAAGCCCCTGCTAAAGCAGGGGCTTTTTTGACAAAAGCTTGATTTGTCTTTCTCCGTCTATGATGCTGGGTGTGCTTCATAAACAAATAATTAAAAAAAGGCCACAATGGCCTTAGAAAAAAGTGTAATAGTTTTTTTGGTGTTTCATCTACTTATATTGTAGCAGAAAGCATCTTGTTTTGTAAAGCTATTTTACTCTTCCTCGCCTTGCACCTCCATGCCAATATCTGTATCTACTAATTTCTCTTTGGCGCTAATTTTCTGCCATTTGCCCGGAAGCTGGTAGCCTTCTTTGTCACTTGTTAGGAGATATTCTTTTTTCTGGGCTAGAAAGCCATATCTTCCTCTTCTGTCAGTTACATCGGCAGCCACCAAACGCCCATGGGTGGGCTCAAAAAGCCTGACCACTGCTCGAGAAAGCTTCTTCCTTGAGCTCTTGTCAAAGACCGAACCATAGGCATTTTTTCTACCCAGAAGACTTAAACGCCAGAAAAGCGCCCATGAAAGGACGTTGGCAATAAAAACAAGGAAAGAAAAAGACGAAGGCGAGATAACATATGCCAGCAGAGAACCAATCGGACCAACAAAAGTTAGGGCGTTACTGACTGCTCTGAAAAATCTTCCGTAGACAATTTTCTTGTTGTCAACTCCTAGGTTTTCTTGACTCTGAACGGAGTAAGAATTTAAGTCAGCCACAAGGGTTTTTTCTACCCTAGCGTTACTATTGCCTGGCATATAAACCCCCTCCTTGAGATCAAGAGGGATATCGAGAGCAATGACAGTATCTTTTTTGCTTTTTTCTTTAGTCTCGCTCTGGGTGACAAAAGTCTCACCAAAATAGAGGTTTTCATAGTCACCATCATGTTCTTTGGCGGTTACCAAAGTCGATGGGAAAATAAAATTATCTTTCCTAGCTTCTATTCTGACTTCTATGTCTGACTCAGTTAAGAAAAAATATCGTCCTTCAGATCCGGTTACTTTGGTTTCCAAAATCTTGTCAGTCTTGGCATCTATAAGCCTAACAATGACCAAATCTAGGGGTTCTTTACTAAGTGCGCTATAGACAATTCCCCATCTCTTGATTTTCCTTCGTGAAAAAATACTTACTGGAAAGAAGAACATTTGAAGCCCCTGTTGAACGAAGTATTGAAGCAATGGTAAGGCTGTAGTCGCAATTGGGAGAGCCATTAATAATCCAGCAATAGTTGACGCCGTTGAAAGCGGTAGGAAAATAAATTGATTTACATTCTGAACCGCCGAGTTGGTTCTAAGACCACGATAGTATTTTTGAATGTTGCTGAAGAAAGGATTAATAACACGTGAATAATAATCAGAACTAGAAATAAGCCTGGCAGCGTCTCTTAGCGCATCAAGCAGAACATCTGGCCCACGCTTTTTATACACTGCTTTACTGGGAGTTATGGTCGGACCAGTTAGATTCTGTTCTGGCAAAGCCACTGGTTCTTCTTCTAATTCGACAGCCGCCACTCTTTCAGTATAGAAGCCAAAGTCAACATCTGTCTTTTTTTCAAGGCTTGTTGGCAGTAGAATGGGTGACAAGTTATTGGAAGAGGAAAGCTCGTATCCTTCAGGATAATCTTCGGGAGAAATAATGACAAGATAATGCCCACTTGAGAGATTGGTAAATGAATAACTTCCATTGATACCAGAAACTGCTACCGACAAATAACTGTCTCGGCCATCAAACTCCCGGTCCTTGTTGTTGTCCCGATATAGCTTCAGAAGAACCTCGGAAATACCAGCTTCATTCTGATTTATAGTCTGACTTCTATTACTGTCATTGAAAACTGTTCCCGATATTTCACCTAGAACAATGCCATTAAAGACAACTGTATTAGAGGAAGCAATTAATTCTCCGGAAGAGGAGTTGGCTGTGACAAAATTGGAGATAGCCACATCCTTGGCCATATCTTCTTTGACTCTAGCAACAAAAGTTAGTGTTCCTCGTTGTCCAATCTCAAGGCGACTAAGCCTTACGATG
This sequence comes from Patescibacteria group bacterium, assembly GCA_018818905.1. Classification (GTDB taxonomy): domain Bacteria; phylum Patescibacteriota; class JABMPQ01; order JABMPQ01; family JAHIRA01; genus JAHIRA01. The sequence continues at coordinate 8,512 of JAHIRA010000091.1, forward strand.
ATGGCATTATTTATCAAACTAACCTCATCATCGCCATCACGATCTGTCTTTTGCGTACCATTTAGCTTCAAGCTACCCTCGACATAGTCAAAAGATGTGTCGATATAGTCTGAAAGAGAAATATTTGTAAAGGCCATTGTACCCTGGTTTTCGTACTCGATTGTAAACTCCAGCACTTCTCCCGGATAAATAGTGTTTCCGGTATCTTCATCTGCGCGTGAGGATTCCAAAATTATGGCAGAAAATTGAGCAAAAATTATCGCCAGGGTAACACCAACAATGACTGTAATTAAAACCCTATTCCTACGAAAAATTACAAAAGAATTTCTCCATGTTCCTTGTTGATCTACTCGATATGTTTCCAGGAAGGCAAGCGAGGGCTTTTTTAACAAGTACTGACAGGTCAGTAAAAAGTGTGAAACTCCTTCTTTCAGAATTGAGACTGACACAGAAAAAAGGCCTTGTTTTTCTTTTTGTCTTTCTATTTTGTAGGCTGCCTTAAAAAGAAGATAAAACCATAGAGCCGTGACAGCAGCTATGGTTAGAACAAAAATTAATTCAAAGGCAAAAAACCCCTGATCTGATCTAAAGGCTTGAGCCAAAAAAGAGCTGCTCTTAATTCCACCGATATCCAGGGCCTCTTTTTTGATATAGCTTTTGCTAAGACGTACTTCCCCTTCACCTTCAGGGAAGGTATCAACTGACTGTCTAATGGCTAGCGCAGGCAAAGCAAAAACAGTGATTACAAAAATCACCAAAAGAGCAACTAGAAGTTGTTTTCTTCCATCAAGTCTCCTAATTGTTTTATTTTAATTTCTCTTTTCTAGGTTTGATATCCAGCTAACCTGTATTCTTCAGCCGTTTTTTCCGGATTGTCTGATTCGTATATACCTCGGCCAACAATAATAACGTCACTGCCGGCCTGAACAACATCTTGAGGAGTTGAGTAGCGCTGTCCCATAGCGTCACCGCCAGCAGCCAGTTTCACGCCAGGAGTCATAATTACAAAATCATCACCGGCAATAGCTCGAAGCTCTTCAAGTTCCGAAACTTTACTGGAACCAATGAAACCGGTGACAAAATCTGGGTATTTCCTAGCCATTTCAACAGACTTTCTTGTGTATTCACCAGTGGCCAAGGTTCCTTCCGGCGTCATTTGAGCCAGGAGTATGAGCCCTCTTGGCTCGGATTGATTCATGGCTATCTCTCTTAGGCCCTCAATTATACCGGGTCCTGGAACAGTGTGAGCGTTGACGATGTCGGCCCAATCGGCGATATGATAAATACCTTTTTGATACTGAAGCATGACTGTGTTACCAATATCGGCAAACTTTCTATCTTCAAAGATAAGAAAGTTATGTTTTCTGGAAAGTTCCTTTATTTGGCTCGGAAAATCGGGCGTATAATCCTCAATGATATCAACATGGAGCTTGAGAAGGCAAATCTTGGGACCTAATGTATCAGCAAGTTCAAGAATTCGCTCTGATTTGGTTTCGTCACAAGACAAAGCCAGGTTCGTTTCTTTTTCTAGAATAATCTCAAAAAGTTTCTTGCTTAGAGGGTTCTGAAATTTGCTAATTCTACCTCTGTAATCCATGGGTGTTTGTCTTAAATTATACCAAATTCTACTAGGTATCGTTCAATTTTTGCTTTTTCCTTGGGACCTAGATAAACTTGACCGCCTATATTGCGATTGTAGAGAATTTCAAGAACCTCTCTGATACATATAATACCATAAACTGGGATTCCTAGCTTATCTATAAAGTTTGCAATAGCATTTTCTCCATCTTTATTTGTTTCTTGCCTATCAAGGGCAATGACCACACCTTTTTGTTCAACTTTGGCGTAGTCTTCAAACAATTCCACCATTTCGACCTTGGTGTCGCCTGTTGTAAAAACATCGTCTAGCATAACAACTCTATCCCCATCTTTAATATCGGAGCCCACAAGAAAGCCCTTCTCGGCATGATCTTTGGCTTCTTTGCGATTAAATGAGTAGCGCTTATCTATATCAAAGTCATTTGCTAGAGAAATAACGGTGGTAACAGCTAGGGGCACGCCTTTGTAGGCTGGTCCAAAAACAACATCAAAATCTTCTCCAAAAAACTCTTTGAGGGCACTGGCATAAAAATAACCGAGACGAGAAATACTTTTCCCGGTTTCAAAACCACCGGTATTAAGAAAGTAAGGTGATTTACGACCGCTTTTGAGCATAAATTCGCCAAAGCTTAAAGCGCCACTAGTGACCAGAAACTCGGCAAATTCTACTTTGTAGTCTTGCATACTATTTTTGATTACTAAAATTAATTAAATGCGTGACTAAAATGCGTGAGCCAAGTATCATATCTTTTTGTGTCACCTGTGTGCTAAACCAATTAGATCTGAAACATTTTTGTACTTTTCTTGAATTAGATATGTTTCAACTTCTTCTGATAATTTATCAAAAATTGTTAGTCCACATTTGTATGTTACTGAGCCAATACCGACCAGAGTTGCTCCCACCATCATCATTTCTAGCACATCGTTTCTAGTCTCTACCCCTCCAAGCCCAATAATTGGCAAATCAACTTCCTTGAAAATATCAAATACACATCTTTGGGCCACTGGTCTAATGGCTGCTCCAGAGACACCACCAACTCCATTCGTTATCCTAGGTTTCTTGGTTTTAAGATCAAGCAGCAATCCAGGTCCCACAGTGTTAATGGCAGTTAAACCGTCTGCTCCTCCCTCCTGGGCCGCCTTAGCCGTCTCTACAATTCTAGGGACATTGGGAGATAGTTTGACAAAAACAGGCTTGGATGAGTTCCTTTTAACCGCTCGAGTGATTTCTTCGACCTTGCCATTATCAAAAGCAAAAGGTAGACCAAACTCTTTTTGCACATTGGGACAAGAGATGTTGACCTCCAAAAAATCCGCCTCACTTTTGGAGGCTTCTTTGGCTACAGCAGCAAATTCTGATACTTCTTTGCCAAATATACTAAAAAAAATAGGCGCGTCTGTTTCAGCCTTGATTCTATTAACACTAGCTATCTCTTCTTTGACGCCATGGTTTTTGAGCCCAACAGCGTTAATATATCCAGCCTCAAATGGAGCGAAATTTGGCGCAGGATGACCTTCTTTGCCTTTCAAATTGGTGGATTTGGTTGTAACTGCAGCACAACCCCGTTTAAGTGAATTGAGAAGAACTGCTTCATTGGAATTCATTATTCCGGAAGCTAGAACAAAAGGATTTTTGAATTCTATGCCCAATATTTTTTGCCTAAGCATGGCTAGATGTTTAAATTGATGAAATGTCCTTCAATCATAATTTTTTCAGCTCTTCCTTTCAACTTCCACCCATGGAAAGGCGTATTGCGGCCTTTGCTTTTGAAAGCATTTTTATTTACTGTCCATTCTTTTTCGGGATCAATAACTGTGATATCAGCATCTGCCCCGGGAGCCAAAGTGCCCTTGTTTTGGAGGCCAGAAATTTGAGCTGGATTGTGGCTCATTAGCTGTACCATTCTTTGATAGTCAATAATCCCCTTGTGGACCAAAAAAGTTAGAACCAAGCCCAAACTTGTCTCTAGGCCAACAATACCATTTTCACAATTCTCAAACTCCAGATCCTTTTCTACTAGTAAGTGAGGAGCATGGTCACTTGTAATAGCATCGATGGTCCCATCAGCAAGCCTTCTCTTGATAGCTTCCAGTTCAGCTTTTTCTCTAATAGGCGGGTTCATCTTCAGCTTTGGATCATAATTTTCAAGGAGGGTTTCGTCCAGCGTAAAAAATTGAGGACAGGTGTCACAAGTGACTTCTAGCCCCTTTTCCCGACCCTGAGAAACTAGCAAAGCCGAAGTTTCCGTATTGATATGGGTTATGTGAAGCTTGACTCCAGCCAATCTAGCAATTTCAATGTTGCGGGCAATTGCCACTTCCTCAGCTTCCTTGGGCTTCCCCGGAAGACCAAGCTTGGTTGACATATAACCTTCATTCATGGCCCACTCTGTGCCAGCCAAATCAGGGTCTTCACTATGAGAAAAAACTGGCATCCCTAGTTCAGAAGCATATTCAAAAGCGTGTCTCAAAACCCCAGAGTTTGGCACGTCCACCCCATCGTCAGATAAGGCAATCGCTCCAGCTTTCTTGAGGTCAGCTATTTCTGACATTTCCTGGCCCTGCCCTTTTTTTGTAATATTGGCCACACTATAGATATTAACCACTGCTTCTTTCCTAGCCTTTGAATTGACGTACTCAATAACTGTTTGATTATCAGCCACAGGGCTGGTATTGGGCATGCCAAAGATAGTAGTAAAGCCGCCAGCCGCAGCTGCCTCGGAACAGGTTTTGATAGTCTCTTTATCCTCTCGACCTGGCTCTCTAAGATGAACATGCATATCAATTAGCCCCGGGGTAACAATCTTGCCCTTGGCATCAATAATCTCGCTCTCTTCTTCTGAGACATTCTTCTTAAGAGCTTTGATTTTGTTTTTTTCTATAATCACATCCAACACTTCATCAAGACCTTGGCTTGGATCAACTACTCGACCATTTTTGATAATTATCTTTGACATAAACTAGGTTAATAAAAGTGACAGTAAGGCCATTCTAATAAAAAGGCCGTTCTCGGCTTGTTTTAGGACTCTTGACTGTGGTCCTTCAAGGACTTCCGTTCTAATATCTATTTCTCTATTGACCGGACCCGGATGCATCACGATAGCTTTTTTGGCTGCCTTATTTAATCTATCTTGATTGACAACATATCTTTTAGCATATTCTCTAATCGAAGGAATGTAGCTTTCGGCTTCTCTTTCGCGCTGTAAACGAAGGGCATAAACAATGTCTTGAGAAACTATCGCTTTGTCAAAGTCAGGCTCAATTTGACAATTAAAAACTTTCTCAACTTGAGCTGGAAGCATGGTCTTTGGCGCCGACAAAGTTACTTGAGCCTCAAATTTATTCAGCAATCTCACAAGTGAACCAAAAACTCGACTATGGAGAATATCACCGACAATAACAACTTTTTTGTTTTTTATCTCAGCAAATTCTTGTTTGATGGTATAGCCATCCAGTAGACCCTGGGTTGGATGTTCGTGTCGTCCATCGCCACCAGAGATAACGGCCGCTTCAATTTCTTTGGCAATCAACCCCGGCGTCCCAGCTTTGGAATGCCTGAGAATGACCAAGTCAGCCTGAAGAGCATTGATGGTTTGAGCTGTATCTATCAGAGTTTCCCCTTTTTTCTCCATACTACTGCTCTTTCCAGACATGTTGATAGTGTCAGCCCCCAAATGCTTTCCAGCTAGTTCAAAACTAGTTCTG
>JAHIRA010000092.1 GCA_018818905.1 Patescibacteria group bacterium
AATCAGCGAAAAACTCAAAAAGGCTTGTCCTGAATTGGCGCTTGGCGTGATTCAGGCTCAGGTCAAGGTTGGACCAGGCTCCAAAGCTTTGTGGAAAAAAATCAAGGCCGAAGTGGCCGCGACCAAAAAGGGACATTCTCTGGAAGGCCTTTCTGGCTTGCCAGAGATTGAGGCGGTAAGAAAAACTTATCGTGCTCTTGGCAAAGAGCCTGGACGCTACCGTGGTTCGGCCGAAGCCTTGATCCGTCGGATTATCCAAGGCAAAGGTCTCTACAAGGTTAACGGACCCGTAGACATCAACAACCTGGTCTCTGTTACAACTAGACACCCGGTTGGAACCTACAACTTGGCTGCCATTGAAGGGCCAATTGTTTTTGGAGTTGGTGAGCCAGGTGAGAGCTACAAAGGTATCGGCAAAGAAACCATTAACATCGCCGGTCTTCCCGTTTTTAAGGATGACCAAGGCCCCTACGGTAGTCCAACCAGCGACTCCGAAAGAGCCATGATTACGGATGGCACCACAAGAATTCTGATGGTTATCATCTCCTTTACGGGCGAAGGCCTTGAAGAAGGTATCAAACTGGCCTCTGAACTTCTTAAAGAGTTCTCAGAAGCAACCATCGAAGAAACCACTATCATCACATAACCACAGAAAGGAGGCATACGGTGGATCCCACCTTCTACGGTTCTGGTAATGGGAATGTTCTCATTGATGAGAGAAAATATCCCCCAGAAATAAAAGCCTGGCTCAAGGAAGAGACTGCTCTCCTTGCAAAGCACGCCCATCTTTTTAACCAACTAGTTGAAGTTGGGTGCATGGAGGGTCGTTTTTTGGCCTGGGCCTTGAGTGGTGGCAAGAAGTACCTTGGTCTTGATGTCGTTAATAGCTTCATCGAGACTGGGCAAGAACATTGCCGTAGCCTGAAACTTCCCCAAGAAGATTACTGGATTCAATTTGGAGATGCTGAAAAACTGAAAGAGTTCTCAAGGCCTATTCAGGAAAAAGCTCTTCTCTTTTTTCCTTTCAACAGCTTTGGCAACATCCAGGAACATCTGGCTGCCATCAGAAGCCTGTGTGCTATCAAGAAGCCATTCTTGATTTGTTCATACGCGACTAGTGAAGCTGCCTGGCAAGTCAGAAGCCGTTACTACCAAAACTGCAACTATAGTGACCTGCACTGGCACTCATCAGAAGCTGGAGTGACCTTTTCCTCGTCCGATGGTCTTAACACTACGGCCTACCACCCACAATATTTGGTCAGAAAATTTGAAGAATTTGGACAGATGGAAGTCCAAGTCATAGAATTTGCCCAGATTGGCCGAGCCTACCTCTGGACTAATTAAACACAAAAGCCGCCCACGGTTTTCATGGGCGGCTCTTTTTTTTGAATTTTTTATTTTGAAAGTTCCCTGGATCTATTTTGAGCTTTTTTGATAGCGGCCCTGATAATACTAGCTGCTTTTTTGTTCTCTAACTCCATGAGAGCGGCTTCGGTTGTTCCGCCTTTAGAAGCAATTTTGGAGATTAAATCAGCTGGATTGTGTTTTCCTTCTGGATCAATTAACCCCGCTCCTTTTAGAACACCAGCAGCTAGTTGTTGAGATTCTTTTTTGGAAAATCCGTTCTGCTGAGCTAGGTCAAAAATCTGTTCAGAAACATAGAGATAATAGGCTGGTCCACTACCAGCTAAAGCCGTGATGGCATTAAGCTGATCTTCTTTTTTACACTCAATAGCTTCTCCCCATCTGCCAAAAATATGCTTAGCTATGTTCTTGGCCTTTTGACTACACCCAGCAGAGGAAATCCATCCTGTAACACTAGCCCTGTTTTTGAGAGCCAAATTGGGCATGGACCGAACAACATTTTTGGTCTGAAGGTTGGCACCAATATTCTCAAGGGAAACCCCGGCCATAATAGAAATAACAACCTGCCCCTTAGAAATATATTGTACTAGGCCTTCTTTAATCTCAGAGAAGTTCTGCGGTTTGACGGCAATGATAATAATTTCTAATTTTTCGATCAATGCTTCTAGTGAAATCGATTTTTTATTTTTGTCAAAATACAACACCTCAAATTCATCTTTGTGAATTTGAGCAATAGCTTGGCCCATATTCCCATAGCCAACAAGGCCGATGGTTTTTTTGTGAATATCTTTTTTGTTCATGCTTCTAATATATCAAAAATAATTGGTTTTGAAAAAGGGTTTGCGAACGCGCACGGCGTGCAAACCCTTGAGTCCTTAATATCTTGTGCTCCCCAGTGCCTTAGCTTCTGGAGAGCAGGAGTGGTTTTAGGGACAAATCCAACTTTCTCATTACTCTTCTCCTTCTTGTACAGTAGTTGCCCACTCTCGCGCGATTGTTAGTCTGGGCCTCATCTACAGAGCTTCTCGATTTCAAATTACCATGTGCTCCCCAGCGCCAAAGCTCCTGGAGAGCGAGAATGGTTTTAGGCCCAGAACATCTCCACGGATCCCAGCCCATCTCATAGTCTCGTTGGCTTGAGCCAACATAGCCACGAACTTACCGGTCACCGGCGAGAACATTGCCCCATGCCCACTAAAGCCAATGGCATGGATCAGACGAGCGTAATCCTCGTCGTAGCTGATAAAGGGTTGGTGGTCTGGGGTAACGCCATAGTACCCACAAGTTACTCGAGGCTCTCCCATCTCCATGATAGCCGGAACATGACGTGAAGCCTCAAAAATGGCATGTTGGCCATAGTTATGCTCACCACCAGTTTTGGGGTTAAAGGCCTCTTCAATCATGTCCTGATCAGTATCCCTGAAGTCCTGCTCGACTTGAGCTTGGTGCGCCCAACCGATCATAAGGTTCCCGCCATCAGGACGACAGTAACACCCGGAAGGGAAAACTGTCATCGGCCAACGCTCAAACTCATCAGAATTGACACCCGCGACCTTCAGCATGTATAGGTAGCGTTTGACAGGCATGACCTTGGGCATCCCGCCGTTGCTCCGAGGCAACCATTGAGTCAGACGAGGCGACCAGATATTGGTGCAATTAACCACCAAGTCTGCTTCGATCCTGCCTTGACTAGTTTCAACTCCCTGCACAGTGTGCTTTTTGAGTATGAAACTAGTCACTTCTACCCCAGTCCGCAAGACAACCTGATGTTCTTCTCGACAATGACGGAACGTTTCGTCTAAAATGACACTAACGTTCAAGAAACCGTCCATGCCGCAAAAGCGAGATCCCAGGAGGCGCTCGGGGTTAAGATGGGGAAACCGACTGATAGTTTGTTGCTTGTCCAAAACCTCAACGGTGTCGTGGCTCCATTCATGCATCCGTAAGGCCAATTCTTGAGCAGCCTGAAAAGCTGCAAGGTCTGTCACCCAGAAAGGATACAAGTACCCGTTCTGGACAATGGCCCGGTTAGACGGAATGTCAGGAATTCCCATAATCCCAGGAAAATCCACAAAATACCCGACCGCCGCGCGCATAGCCTTGACGTTTTCGCGTGTCCCGAACTGAGTCCGGATACACGCTGCTGAACGGGTCGAGGAACCATTACCAACAGCCCCCTTGTCAAGGACAACAACATTAAAACCTGCATGCGCAAGCTCGTGAGCGCAAGTAGCACCGGTCATACCGGCCCCAATCACGATCACACGATTCTTTCCCCCGTTAGGTGGAGGGATACCCTGAAGCTTTGTCATAACTTCATCTCCTAAAGAAGGTACAAAAATGAGTGATTCAGAATGAAACACTCAACTATAATCCAGTTTAGCTATCTTCAAAAAAAATGTAAAGTAAAAAAAGAGCCGGTCCTGCACCTTGGCACAGTCCGGCATGAAAAAACGTAACAGCATCACAAAGAAAACACCTTAGAAATTGGATCCTGCAGAGGATCCGGGAAAAGGGAAAACCGCATCTTGCCTTGTACCGTCGCCTGACAAGTCTGACACTCATTCAGGTGCACGGCTACTTCTTGGCAACACAAGATGTCATGTCGAGATGGTTCACCCTGTTCGAACCAAGGGGAAACCTCTCGTGCCAGTTCTCTACAATCGATAAAACCCATAAGTCCTCTCCTTTTGATAGAAGGTTTTAACCCATGTTACCTGAACTAGGATTTGGGTCAAGTCAATATTCTATCCAAACATCAGCCACTCTGGCTTCAAAAGCATCAGAATACCAATAACCAAAATGATCAATCCCCCAATCAAAGTTGAATACCTAGAATATTTGGAATCAAGACCAAAAGCTTTGACCGTCAGCATAGCAACTGCAAAGACAATCATATCGTCCAGCATAAAGAAGAAAATGTAGAGCAGGATGTAGAGATAGTATTGATAGGATGGAACATTTGATAAAGTCAGAACGTTGGTAAAGACCGCGGGTAAACCCAAGCTACACAGCAGCTCAACCAAATTGACAGCAAAAGCCAAAAGAATGATACCACCTAAAGCAACCCAGAAACTTGTCGAAGAAGTTATTTTCTTGAGCTTCTCAAAGGTTTTTTGCCGCTTGTTATTTTTGGTAACTTTACAGGTAGCATTCTTGTTAATATAGTATTCTCTAATATTGTAAATACCTGTCCCTAAAGCCACCAAACCAATCAGGGCTCTGACCCACACAATATAGCCAATAAAGATAAAGAAATTAAGCCAGGCAGCCATAAAGACAAAATAGACTGCACCCGAGGCGAGAATAAAAGCAATACCCAGCACCCAACGCCTGAAAGTGTTTTCCATTTTGAGAAGAAAACTAATCAAGAACAGAAGCACCCACATCGCACAAGGATTGAACCCGTCCAGAGTACCGAGAATAACAGACAGAACCGGTAGAGAAAAACTTTTGATCTCTATATCACCAAAAAGAGGAACTTTAACTTTTTCTGGAATTTCCCCTGCGTTTTCCAAAGATGGCTGTATTTGACTGACTTCTTCTATGCTTTGTGGATCAATGCCTTTGTGCCTAGCTACAATCCCCTCCACTGGGTCTTCGCAGGCCTCGGCTGATTCTAGGCAACGCTTGATTTCCTTTTCAATAGTCGCCCCAGTTGTTGAGTCAGTCCCATAGCCGTAAATAGGTTTACCACCAACGATGGTAATAGGCACAGAATTGCCCTGAATATCTAGCTCGTCAACCACCTTCTGAAGTAATTTCTGATTGTCTTTGTCGTACCACAGTTCAAAGCGGTGAATCTTGAGATTGGGGTAAGTTGGCTCTAATTCATTCTTGAAAAACTCATCGGCATCAGCACAGTGTGGGCAGCCATCGCCGTGAAAGAAATAGATATTCAATTCCTCTGCTGAATCATCAGCCTTGGCAGTGTCAAAGTTTACAACAAAAGCAGTTACCAGAACTATGGTAATCAAAGTGAAAGCCAGCAATTTTTGGAATTTGTTTTTCACAGAAAATAAATCACTAATCTTTTAGCTTTGTCTATTATAGCCAATATTGTTGATTTGGGGAATAAAAAAAGCCCGCACCGTGGTGGGGCTCTATGGAAAAACAAAACGGTTTATCCCGTAGTGATCAAACTTCCTTCCCGATGACATCTTTCAAAATGTGCCAGGCAGGACAATGTAAAGCTATCTGCTAAAACGGGACTTTTTGAATCCCAAGGTTTTTTTCCACTAGCAATTTTCTCTGCTTCTTGCAGAAGGTGGTCAACACCCTCTGGCCACTCTACAGGAATAATGCCCGTGATTTGCTCCTCCCTGGCAGAAGAAGCTACTGCTTCTTCTGCTATCCTGCCCTTCTCTTTTGGCTCACTAACCGGGACTAACCAAAGTCCTTGATTGGTGGAATAATATGCCGAGTTTGGATTCATCATGCCCACAACTCTTGGCTCACCTCCATCGAGAATACTGAGCTGTGGCACTTCTTCTGATAATTCAACAATTCCCCCAGAGTTAGCAAAAAGATTTTCACCACTAGGAAACATGGCCCTTTTCTCTAATTGCCACCCAGGATCAAAACGAAATTTGAGCTTCTTATTCTCCCCAATCCCTCTCGGAAACTCAATCAGAGTTGCTCCATAGACAGAGATTTCTTGCTTTGTAGCGTGAGAGTTTAGCCGAGGAAAAACAACGGGTCTTTCAACAGTGACCATATATACAATGCACTTCCTACTTCTGCCCTTCTGTCCGAAAATGCGGTAAGGAAGCATAGCAACTCCAGGATTTTCCTCAAGGATGATTTGATCCCACTGCTTTACTCCTTTGCTAGTTACCATCCTTACAAATACTTGATAGATCAAGCCTTTCTCAGGATTGCTAATCTTGACCACATGACTACTACCAGCTTCCAAAACCTCCACCTTCCAACCAAGTTCCTCAGGTGAGATGCCACCTGATTTAAGAGCTTCATCAAGAGTAGTGATGCTGGCGATGGCCGCCTTTTCTTTCATTTCGTCCTCCTGTGTTCAATAATTCCTCCACTTTAAATGCGCTAATCACTATATAATAGACAAATATCTTTAGCAATAGAAAAAGCCCGCACCATTGTTGGTTTGGGCTGGGAACAAAGAGCGACGGGCAAGGCTAGTTAGCACCTACCCAACTTGTATTTCCGTATTTCTGTCTGCCTGTTGAAGATGAAACTTCAACCGGAGGGCTGCCGTGGCGGTCAAGCCACAGTAGTCGGGAGAGTCGCAGGCCTCGTCAAGCGGCACGAAAACGGCACCACTAATGACTTCCAAAAGATTGGTCGCTTTGATGCCGGCCGCTTTCTTGGCTTCGGCTCGCGCTTTCATTTTGGCCTTGAAGTCTTCGGTGAGAACAACGCCACGTGACGTTTCCTCGACCACACCTTCCTTGACCTCGAAGCCAAAGAAGTAGACCAAGCTCCGACCGTTGGTGCTGTTCTCAACCCCACTATTGGGGTTGATAGGATTGCCCAATTGAATGGGCGCTCCAACCTCGAAACCACCCGTCTCCTCGAGAATCTCCCGAAGCGCCGCATCTTCAACCTTCTCGCCAGTCTCCTTGAAACCACGAGGGGCATTGAGAATGTTGGCCTCAGTATTCATGAGTTTACGATACTGTGAGAGCATAGCCACATGAACCGTGCCATCCAGGGCCCGGTAGTAAACCATGTTCACTGGACCTCCATTCTCATCCCACATGACGGCATCGTAGCCAAAGCCGTTAGGGAGCTGGCACCAGCCATAGACCACGCTGATGTTCATGCCCGGATGACGCAACACGACCTGTTGTGCACCCGTGACCTGAAGCCCATCAATACGGACTTCCCACTTGGCCTGGCCTTTTTTGTCTTCGGGGATGGGCTGATACGGAAATTTATCTTCGTGACTCATAGCAAACCTCAGAGACGCGCCTTTTTCCTTTGTTGTTTTATAGGCTGTCTCTTTGGGTTTCTGTTTTACGGCTAAACCTTTTCAACAGAAGCATTTTGCTATTTTGAGGGGCTCAACCACCTCAAGAATTTATGTGGCAAATGGAATCTTGCCACAACGGAGCGCTTTGTACCACGCCCCAATCAGGAGTAAAGAAGAGATTTTTCCTTCGTCTATTCTCTCCTCAATCTCCTCTGGTTCAACAAGTTGAAATTGAAGCGGACTTCGGCGAGTTTGCTTCTCGCCATTATTCCACTTCAGTATTGCCTCTTCGTAGGCCTCTTCTGTAACCTCTACCTCCACACAGTAGATCTGGGATCGCGTATTCATCGTCCCTGACTCCTCGTGAACAAAACCAAGATGACTCCAAGAGTAACTTTCAGCTGCTTCAATCAGCCACTGCAGTTTCTTGTCTTGAAGTTCTTGAAGTTGCTGCTCGCTTGGTTCAGGATCTTCAGTGAACGATTGTGGAAACTCTCTTTGCCATACTCCAATAGGAAAACGGTGCTTATTGGTTAGTAGGATGTGTTTCTTGTTAACAATCACCACAGCCACCGCTCCGCCCGAGTACTTGACTTCATATGGACACTGTTCCTCGGTGAAAGGGTTTTGAACCGTGTAGGTCACATGCCACATTGGCGTCATAATATTTTTTCTCACCTCTTCGACTCCAACCAGGCCCCATTCACCGCGACATACATCACCAACTTTTTGAGGCCAGAAATGCCTCGGAAGTCCCGCCTTTTCTAGGGAGGGCCAAATCTTTCCTTCCAAGACATCAGTCTGAATCTCTTTGAGGGCTTTTCTTTTCTTCCTCTTTTTTTCTTTTTCATGACTCACCTGGCCTCCTATGCGTCTCTAACGCTTTGAAGGGTTGCAAGGAACAACGTGCCCAAAATAGGCTAATCACCATAACAAAAAAAGGCTTTTTGGTCAAGCCATAATAAACCTTTATTTAAGCCAACTGTAGGCCAATATTACTTAATAGCCTCCCAATACATCCCCACCGTCTGCTGCTCTATATCTGACTTATTATCGGAAAAATAAGCCTCCTCTGGGTCATATTCTATTCTCTCTACATCAAAAAAATCCACAGCCATGAGCCTGATTGTCTCATTCTTAATGTCCCACAAAACATCAAAATCAAGCTCATCAAAGGAGCCTAGAAAAAGATAATTCCAAGTATCACCAACCTTGGCGCTATATGAGCTAGGAAAAGCTTTGGCAAAAGAATTGGCCATCTTCTGATAGTAAGTCACGCCAACACTAGGCGCATTGATATTGACTGCGACGATTCCCTGATCACTCAGCTTGCTTTTGACCAGAGAGAAGAATTCTGTCGTGGCCAAATGCGCCGGGACAAAAGCTTCTTGGCCATAGGTATCAATAAAGATAAGGTCGTACTTTTCTTGAGTGGAATACAAGTATGCTCGAGCATCAGCAATAACTGTGGTCTCGTGGTAATCAAATTCTCTTCTGGCAATGTCAATTAGCTCTCCATCAATCTCGACTCCGGTGATGTCAAAATCAAAATCATCTCCGGCCAATCTTCTCATTTGATGCGGAATAGTCCCGCCAGCCACTCCCAAAATCAAAACTTCTCTGTGACGAGTTTCAAAATCTTGCAAATATGGCAAGGCTGAAAAGGAATCCCAATATTTTCCCAAAAGTTCTTTATGGGGATTATAAACCGATTGCACCGCTGCCCTGGTATTAATAATCAATTCTTTCTCACCGTCTTCTTCAAAAACCCGCACTAACTGATAAGGGGTTTCTTTAGCCAAAACTTCGTGTGGAGCTTTTTGATAAAACAACGAAGACAGCAAATACAAAGCAATCGGAACAGCCAGCAGACCAAAAACCAAGATACGTTTTCTAAAATACATAAGTGAGGCTAGAAGTCCCAGAAAAGCCATCGCGAAAATTGTTTCTCTAGCTCCCAAATAAGGAATGGTTACAAAAGAAGGAACAAAAACACCCAGAATTGACCCTAGGGTAGAAAAAGCAAAAATATTGCCAGCGTCTTTACCTGAATCAACCACATCTTTGGAAATAACTCTGACGGCAAAAGGACAGATCATACCGAAGAAAAAAACAGGTAAAGAAAAAAGAACCAAAGACAAAATCAACAAACCCACTACCATAAACGGTGCTTCAAAAAAAATAACTCCTTTGTTAAAAGGAGAAAAAACACCATCAAAGACAACCGTGACAAGAGAAATAATCAGACTACCAACAATGCCGATTTTAAACAAATTTTTCTGGTCTGGTTTTTTGTCGGCCAACTTGCCACCATACCAATACCCAAACGACAAGGCAGTCAGCACTACCCCAATAATCGCGCCCCAAACAAAAAGTGAAGTTCCAAAATAAGGTGCAAAAAGCCGCGACATAGCCATTTCTAAGGCCATGCTTTCTGCCCCCATAATAAGAACAAAAAGGTAAATGAGATTTTTTGTCATAGCTAGTTCATGACCCAGAAATACCGAAACACACCCAATTATTCTTTGATATCCAGAAGCTCATTAATCTTGTCTTTGTCAAAACCAATCACTACTTCGTCATTTATCCATACTTGTGGAACACCCATTTGACCTGACTTTTTGACCATGGTTTCAGCTTGCTTTTGATCCTGAGAAACATCAATTTCTTCGTATTCGATATTCTTCTCCTCGAGGTATTCCTTGAGCATGGTGCAATAGGGGCAAGTAGGAGTCGAGAAAACTTTAATGGTTTCGTCGCCCATTTTTTTGGATTAGTTCACTATTTTTTATCACAAATGATGCTTGGCCCTTCCGGGCAGAACAAAAAGAACTCACTGATTATTATAACGATCTTTCTTCGTTTTGGAAAGTCCATTACATAACTCTTCTCAAATCCACCCCTGTCATTTCATCTGAAGGAGATAGATTGAAGTATGACAAAATTGTTGGGGCAATGTCAGCCAGCACACCTGTAACAGGTTTTGAGAATAAATCTAGATTTGAACAAGGTGCCACTTCGTTTTTGAGATTGTCATCAACAAGAATGAATGGCACCGGATAGGTGCTATGTTCTTTGTCTATATCGCCTGAGATTCTATTGGCTAATTCTTCAACATTGCCATGGTCAGCCGTGATGATAGCTACTCCCTTTTTTTGCCTTATTAGGGCAATGAGATTCTTTAGATTTTCATCAATAGATTTAACTGCTGCCACCGAGGCTTGCATATTACCTGTATGAGCCACCATGTCGGAATTGGCGTAGTTAATGAGGTAGAAGTTAAAAATGTTGGACTTGATCTGCTCCATTAGTTTTTCTGTAACTTCAAAGGAAGACATTTGGGGCAAGAGATCATAACTTTCTACCACCGGAGAAGGAACCAGAATTCTTTGCTCCCCTGGCAGGGGATCTTCGCGCAGAGCGTTGAAAAAAAATGTGACATGAGCGTATTTTTCTGTTTCGGCCACGTGAAGCTGCTTGAGACCATGATCACTGATAGTTTGACCCAGATAGGTCTTGACCTCTTCCCTGGGGAAAGCTATCTCTGTCTTTAGATCTGAGGAATATTTGGTAAATGAGGTAAACTGTAAGTTTTTGATTTTGTCTCTCTTAAATTCGACGAAATCATCATCAATAAAGGCCGATGTTATCTGTCTAGCTCGATCAGATCTATAATTAAAGAAAACAACGCTATCATTATCTTCAACAGTTGCCACCGGCCGCCCACGATGAGTGACAACCACTGGCTCTATTTGCTCGTCATAGATTTCTTTTTGATAGAATTCTTGCAGTTTTTCTAGTGGCTTTTCTGTCGTCTCGTTGGCTTCTCCTTTGGTTATAGCGTTGTAGGCTTTGGCTATTCTATCCCAAGTGTTATTTCTATCCATGCCAAAAAAGCGCCCACCCATGGTGGCTATTTTTCCGACCTTAGTTTTCTTCATTCGATGCTGAAGTTCCTTCATAAAAATGGCGGCCGAATCTTTGGGACTATCTCGTCCATCTAGAAAAAGGTGAATAAAAACATTTTTGAACTTGTTTATCTTACAAAGTTCTAGCAAGGCATAAAGATGTTCTTGGCTAGCATGGACTCCCCCCGAACCCAAAAGACCCATCAGGTGAAGAGAACTTTTGTTGGCTTTGGCGTGTTCTATGGATTTGAGCAGAGCTTGATTCTGGAAAAATTTCTGCGTCTCGATGTCATAGTTAATGCGATACAAATTTTGCTTGACAATTCTGCCACAACCAATAGTAAAGTGCCCCACTTCAGAATTGCCTATTTCTCCAAAAGGTAGCCCGACACTCTGACCGGAAGCTTGCAATAATGTACTAGGATAAGTTCTGAGTAAGTAATCAAAAAAAGACGGCTCCGCTTTGGTGACCGCATTAGCTTCATAATCTTCGGTTACCCCCCAGCCGTCCAAGATAATAAGAACAACTGGTCTAGAAGTCGAGGCAGTCGGTGCAGCTATGGTTGTCATCTTTTTCTTTCACAATTTTTTGAATAGTCTCTTTAATGATTCTATCTGATTCGTCCATGGATTGGCAAATCTCTTTGCGTTGGACATCATCTTCTACTTTCTGACATTTGATAGCCTCCTGATTTCTGTCATAGACCATTCTAGTTACAGCAAGCAAAACTTTGTCCGCCAATTCTTCGGGGACTTCTTGTTCTTGAAGATAGTGAATGATAGGTTTTTGTTTGTAGCTTTTGTTGTCCATTTATTTGATTGTAGCATAAAATTACTCTCGTTACCAGCAAGTATTCTAAACTTTGTCTTCCCAACCTTCTCTTGTCATAGAGCAAGCATTAATTTAAGATGAAAGCAAACACACTCTCAATAATAAAATTTCATGAAAATTATTTCTTGGAATATCAACGGCATTAGAGCCGCCGAGAAAAAAGGATTTTTGACTTGGCTAGCCAAAGTGAGCCCGGACATCATGTGTCTTCAGGAAATTAAAGCTATGCCAGATCAGTTAGAGCTGAAACTTAGAGAACCAAATGGCTACCACACGTACTGGAATCCAGCCGAAAGAAAAGGCTACAGTGGAACAGCCATCTTAAGTAAGAAAAAACCCAAAAGCATCAAGACAAATTTTGGCAGCCGCTCTATTTTGTCCAAAGAAGGCCGCCTGATTGAAGCTGATTTTGGAGATTTTATTTTGTTAAATATTTATTTTCCTAACGGTAAAATGGACGGTCGCCTTGAATACAAAATGAAATTTTATGATGCATTTCTTAAATATGCCAATAAGCTCAAGCAAAAAAGAAAGAAAATTATTTTCTGTGGTGACATCAACACCGCACACAAAGAAATAGATCTTTTTCATCCCAAAACCAATCAAAAAACTTCCGGTTTCTTGCCTCAAGAAAGAGCCTGGCTTGATAAGGTAGTCAAACACGGCTATCTCGACACGCTTCGTGAAT
>JAHIRA010000093.1 GCA_018818905.1 Patescibacteria group bacterium
ATGGTCTTATCGAGCAACTTGGCGGAGAAGAAACTGGCGCAGTTGGTATAGCTTTGGGCCTAGAGAGAATTATTGAAGAGGTAAAGAAACAAAACATAGCTCCCAGAAAAGCCAAGGCCCCAGACGTTTATCTGGTTCAATTGGGCGAACTGGCCAAAAAAAGAGGCCTGAAGGTTTTTCAGGATATGGTTGATAATAACATCAAAGTTAAGGCTATTTTTTCCAAAGATAGCATCAAGTCTCAACTCAGGCAGGCCGACAAACTTAGGGCCAAACTTTCTCTTATTCTTGGTCAGAAAGAAGCTTTGGAAGACAGTATCCTGATTCGTGATATGGAAAGTGGTATCCAAGAAGTTGCTCCGTTAAAAAATCTAGCAGAAGAAGTCAAAAAGCGCCTCAAGAGCAATGGTGTTACCAAGAAGAAGAAATAGGGGACAAGAAAGTCTTGCTAAGTACAACAATAAGTATTAGTATTGATCAGTTATAAGTATAAATATCTAAGGGAGGTGAATATCCTTAGTGGTTGAAGTCACTCGTAAAGAAAAAGAGTCCCCAGAAGCTCTCTATCGACGCTTTAAGCGCAAAGTCCAGCAAAGTGGAGTTTTGTTGCAAGCTAGAAAAGGCAGATTTTTCTTGCCCAAGAAAAGTAAGAAGATCCAAAAAGAAGAGGCCATCAGAAAAGAAGACGAACGTCAAAAGAGAGAATTTCTGAAGAAGATTGGAAAAATCCAAGACAAGAAGCATTGGTAGTCCTGACATGAATTCTAGAAGAAAAACTGGGAATTTATTACTTTTTATAGTATTTTTGTTGGCGCTCATTTTAGTGCCGGGCTTTTTTATTTTGTCAGAAGAAAAACGAGACAATATTGAAGTTGCGGAAGGTGAAATTGCGAAGTCTACTATTAGGTCGCCCAAAACTGTTGTTTTTGAGAGTCAGTCCAAGACTTCAGAGCTTCAAGATGAGGCAGTCAAGAAGGTTCAGAAAGTTTATAAACTTGACCAGAGTGCGTATGCTCGACAAGAAGAAATTATCAAGAAGACTTTTGATCAAATCTCCAGCCTAGCTTCTGATACAAATCTTTCCCAAGAAGAGAGAGAAAGTCGACTCACAAATATTGTTGACAATTCTTTTTCTGTTAGAGAAGTTCAGAGACTTGCCAACGAGAAGAATATTTCACTTCTCCCCATAAAAGAAGAGGTTCTTGAAGTTAACTTGGCGCTACAAGAAACTGAAACTATCTCTGAAGAAAATATTTCAGAAACAAAAAAACAAATTGCTAGTCAGATCAAATCTAGCTTATCGGCGGATGATCGTGAATTGGTAAATAAGCTATCGAGTGCTCTTCTAATTTCAAATAGTATTGTTGACGAAACTCGAACCCAACTTCAAAAAGAGCAAACCCTAGCAAACGTTGAGCCAGTTTATTATCAACTCCAAAAAGACGAAATTATTCTTACCAAAGATAAAGTAGTCGATGTTTTGTCTATTGAGAAACTTGAAGCAGCAGGTCTTTTATCGCCGACCTTTGCTCTCCAAGAAAAAATAGGAGTTTTTGCTATTGTGGCTTGCCTATCATTCTTGCTCTTACTCTATCTCAAAAAAGACTCAACCCCCCGACTCGGATTTGTTACTTTGGCCAGTATTATTACAGCCGCTTCTGTAATTTCTATTCTGGCCCTTGAACTCTTTTTTGTCTCCAAGCCCATTGTTGTTTATCTTGTTCCAGTGGCTGCTGTGGCCGTGGTAGTTATGTTGCTTTCTAACTTCAGACTTGGACTCTTCGTTGCCGTTTATTTGTCGATTATTATTGCTCTGGCTGCCGGAAATCTGCTTGACGTTCTGGTGATTCAGCTTGTGGTGTCTGTTTTTTCTTTGTGGATTCTGAGATCAGTCGAAAGATTCAGTGATCTTTTGAGGTCAACTTTAGCTATTGCCCTGATAGATTTTATACTAATGATCGGATTCCACTTTCTGGTGGGGACTCTTGATCCAACCAAGGCGCTTCAGCTCTTTGTTGTTGCGGTGGCTTTTTCTTTAACGATGGTGACAATTGTCGTAGCTACTCTCATTTCAGTGGGAGCTATTTTTAAGGTTGCAACTTTTCCTATTCTTCTTGAACTTGCTAACCCTTCCTCGCCACTTCTACGTGAGTTGTCCATCAAAGCTCCTGGCACTTATCATCACAGCCTTATTGTGGGGTCACTAGCCGAAAGAGCGGCCAAGAAAATTGGGGCCAATGTCTTGTTGACCAAAGTGGCAGCTTTCTATCATGATGTTGGCAAGCTCGATAATCCAGGAAGCTACATAGAAAATCAACATCATAGCAAACCCGACATCAGTGATCCCAAAAAAGAAGCAGACAAAGTCATGTCGCATGTTAGAGATGGTCTGAGAATTGGTAAAAAAAACAGATTACCGCAGGAGATTCTTGATGTTATTTCTAGCCATCATGGGACTAGTATTGTTCTTTATTTTTATAATTTGTCTGACAAAAGTACCGAAAAGGATTTTAGATATCCTGGCCCCAAACCTCAAAGTAAAGAATCTGCTATAATAATGTTAGCCGATGCTGTTGAAGCCTATGTCCGGGCTCAGCAAAGAGAAAAAGATTTTGATGCCAATAAAGCTGTTGCCAAAATTATCTTCGATAGACTCAATGACCGTCAGCTAGACAATTCTAGCCTGACCCTAAAAGAAATAGATAGAATCAGAAGAGTTTTTGTTGAAGTTATCGCTAGCGTTTATCATCAAAGAATTAAGTATGACTAAAAATTATCAACTCAACTTTTTTCAAGAAAAAAACTACCGCATTGACAATTTTTTTGATAGAATTGTAGATGAAATAGTTAAGGAGGAAAAGACAAAAACAAAATTCTCCTTAGAGTTGGCTTTGGTTTCAGACAAAACTATCCAGAAACTCAATGCCAAATACCGATCCAAAAACACTCCGACAGATGTTTTGTCTTTTAGAAACAAAGAGACTGTTTTAGATCAGCCTTGGCCAGAAGAAGACAATGATCTTGGTCAGGTCTTTATTTCGGTTGAGACAGCCATAAAGCAAGCCCAGGAAAAGGGTCATTCTCTCAACCAAGAACTTGCCTGGCTTTCTATTCACGGAATTCTTCATTTGCTTGACTACGATCATGAAAGAAGCTCACAAGAAGCCAAGACAATGGAGAACAAAACCGCCAGTA
>JAHIRA010000094.1 GCA_018818905.1 Patescibacteria group bacterium
AAGTGCTATAATCAAGAAAAAATTGCTACACAATGTCCAGAAATAACAAAAAATCTCCCAAGATAAATTTCAGAAATTTTGTCCGTCACTTCTTTCTTAGTCCAGAAAATATAGAAAGAACTCGCAATAATATTTGTGATAATGCGAAAGGCGACTTCGACTTTGTTCTCAGAACCGTTTTTTCTGTTCTGGTCATAGCCTTGGGTCTAATTATTGACTCAACTTCGGTTGTTATTGGGGGTATGTTGATTGCCCCTTTGTTCTGGCCGATTCTTGGTTTTTCCTTGGGACTAATTGAAGGTCATTCCAGGTTAGTTTCTAGATCTTCCATAACCCTGGTTAAAAGTTTTGCTATTATTTTTGTCATTGCTTTGGTAGTCGGCCTGGCCGCTCCCACCCATATTCTTGAAGCAGAGGAGTTTACTGCTTTAACCTCTCCAACAATCTTTGACTTATTCATTGGCTTGGCTGCCGGGTTTCTGGGCGCTTTCATTGTGGCTCATCCCAAGATTTCTTCAAGTTTTGCTGGTGTGGCCATTGCTGCTGCCGTGGTCCCACCTCTAACCGCTTCTGGTATTGCTCTGTCAAAGGGCGAGCTTGATATATTTGGTACTTCTTTTCTTCTAGCTATTGCCAGTCTAGTTTCGATTACCTTCTCGGCTAGTATTTTCTTTTTCTTCACCAAGCTTAGAACAGAAAGCTACAAGGCCTTGTTGATCAAGAGAAAAGAGGACCTCCTTTGGTTTATGATAGCACTAATTATTGTCATTGTTCCCTTGGCTCTTTTGACCAACCAGATTATCAAGAAAACAGACCAGAAAAATATCGCCACAGAAATAATTACCAGCCGACTTGATGATGCGGGAGTAGCGGACGTTAAGGTTTCTGAAAAAAATAAAATAGTGAACATAGATGTCGTCCTCAGAAGAGAAAAAGAAATTACTGACGCCGAAATGAGTGACATTTCAAATGGTATTTCAAATGAGCTGAGACAGTCAATTTCACTTAAGCTTAGAACTGTTCCCGTAGTTGATAAAGCCAAAATAGTGAATTTTAGATGAAAATTGAAGATAAAGTTTTTGGGACGATTGAAATACAGGAGCCAGTTCTCAAAGAATTAGTTCAGTGCCATGCTCTGCAAAGGCTCAAAAAAATTAGCCAAGCAGGATATTTTGAAGTATATTTTCCAGGCACTCATCACAGTAGATTTGAGCATTCCATTCGTGAAGTATAAGTCAAAAATGCATCGAGTTTCAGAAATAGAAAAGTCCTGGCAGAAGATTCTCAATCAAGAATCGAAACCAAAAGTCTATTTTATTAAGTTTATGGATTAGCTTTATCTTTCTTGAGGATAAAAGCAAGTTGCGGGCATTGAAGAAGTTAGCTAAAATATAGATATAAGTTTAGGAGGCAATTAAGGGGGATTAATTAAAAGATTAATCTAAGTTTGCTATGCCAAAATGTCCTCATTGCCAAAGTGAACAATCTGGTGAAACTGAGTTTTGTACTAAGTGTGGCACAAGACTAAAAGGACTTGATGTTGAAGACAGTACCAAGAAACCTGATCCAAGCTATTGGGCTACTCCAGAGAACACGGGCGCAAAGGAGAAAGAAGAAACTAACACTAATCAAGAAAAGAACACAAATCCTATGAGTAAAGACGACAAGAATGAAACTGATCAAGACAAAATCGAAAAGGACCCCTTTGAAGTAGAATTTGACGAAAATGACACCAAGAACAAAAAATCTTCAGACGGCATTTGGTTAGCTATTATTGCCGTTGTGGTGGTGGTGGCCATCATCATTGTTGGAACTACCAGAAACAAGTCAGATGATAAAGAAGAAGAAGTCAAAGAAGATAGCCCTGAGGTGGCTGTGGTTGTCAACGAAGACGAGGAAGCTATAGAAGATACGGAGAATCAAGAAAACACCGAAGAAATCAATGACGGTGAAGAAGAGAACAAAGAAGAGCCTGCTCCAGAGCCAGAACCAGCTCCAACACCATCAGGACCAGGGGCCAGCGCCTCTTCTGTCCAAAAAGATACCAGTGTCTACAAATTTGATTACTCTGCTAGCCAAGTTCTTGACAATGACTTCTCAACAGGTTGGATTGAGTCAGATATGGAAGCCGGAATTGGTGAATGGATTGAGGTCAATTTTGGAGAAGAAAAAGAATTCGACAAACTTGGTATTGTCCCAGGATTCGGCCGTGACGAAGAAATCTACCAAGAAAACAATCGTATCAAAGAGATGACTCTAGAATTTGGTGACGGTACGACCATCAAAAAAGAGCTAGAAGACAAATATGGCATGCAAATCATAGAGTTTGACAAGGTCAAAACTGACAAGGTCAAAATCACTATCGAACAAGTCTATAGTGGTACCAAATACAATGATACTTCCATCTCAGAGATAGACATAGACAGCGATTATGTCACCAACAATGATCCTGATGGTGCGCTAAGCTTCTATTTAGAAAACAAAAAAGGTAGCGCCAAGAAACCTAACTAAGTAAACAACAAACATGACAAGGAGGAGCGTTTGGAGCATTCTAGCCATTCTCTGTGTAGTGTTTTTTGCCGGTCAAGCTCACGCAGCCGAAGAAACAAGCAAGAG
>JAHIRA010000095.1 GCA_018818905.1 Patescibacteria group bacterium
CTGTCTGAGACTTTGCTTTGTTCTTAGAAGCCACTCAAGCTTCTCACGTTCAAAAAGAGTAAACTCATTTGACATACACACCCTGTTTATGCTTTTTTCTAATTCTAGCAGATTAGTGGTGCGTTTAGTTTAGAATGTATCCAATGCTACAAAACTTGACAACAATAATCTTTTGTGGTAGATTTCTGGGCTAGAGAAAGAGATAACTTTCTCCCCTTATTTCTGGGCAAAAAATTGTTTTTGCTTAGAAACAGAGGGCTATAAAGTCCAAGGAGGAAGGGAATGAGTCCAAAAATCAAGAAAGGAACCTACAGTTGGGTTCCTTGTTACGAGAGCAGGACAAAAACGAGCGACCCATTTCATGGGGATAGCTCAAAAATTGGCTTGGTCAGTCCAGTGGTGGCTTTTGCCACCGAAAACTGGCCGGACCATGTTCGGGACGAGTTGGCTCGGACAGCCGAGCCTAGTCGATGGGTTGCCATCGAGGAGGTTCCAGGTTCGTTAGGTGATGGCTCCTATCTTTTCAATACCGAAGAGATGGAATAGTAAAGAGGCTATCACCGGGGAAATGTACTAAAACCATTTCCCCACACACCTTTGGATTTGCATTCAAAGGTGTTTTTTATAGTGTTGTTAGTGTTGGCTCCAACCTCCTGGTTGGAGCCTTTTGAAATAACCATTCTTGCCCCAACTTATGACTTTCAAGACTGCATTTGACGTTTTCTCGTTTTACAGCATTTTTTTGAAATCCTCGACCATTTTTACCGGCGTCGGATCAATGTCATTGGCTAGGGCTTTGTAGGTTGTCAAATAATCACCAAATAGAAGCGTGTGGAACATTTTTTGCAAGAAAGTTGCTCCTTGCATCTCAACTTCTACTACCTGAGCTCCTTTTTCTTCTAAAAGATCTTTGGTGATCTCCATTCTTTTCAAGATTCTGGGATGTGAAGTTGAATCTTTAAAGAAGATGAAATAAAATTGCTCTGCTTTCTGCGTGTAGCCCACCATTTCGTTGTGATTGAGTTCGGGAAAAGAATTGAAGAAGGCCGGGTATTTGGCATTCTCGTTGAATTTGATTTTGACGATACGAGCGACCGTGTTTTGGTATTCGTCAGTAGTGTAAATAACCGGAATAAGATCTCCGATTTCGGCCGCCATCTCTTCGGCTCGGGATTGAAGGTCAAAACCAGACAAAAAATCAGCCAGTTCTCTAATTTCTGCCTTATTGTCAGGAATTAGACCAGAATTCATTAGAAAATATAGCATCGAAGAAAAAGAATAGCCAATCGCGGCTCGAGGCTGGAATTCGGCCGGTTCTTCTGGGTATTTGACATAAGGATAGCCTTTGGCTTCGCATCTTTCTTCTATCTGACCACCTCTTGAGAAACCCACAATAGTATACTTCTTGGCCTCGGCTTCATCCATACAAGACAAGCTCTCTTCGGTATTACCAGAATAGCTAGAAATGATGATCAAGGATTTCTCTGAGGCTTCTTTGGGGAGAGAATAAGTCCGTGAGACATAAAGATTCAAATCGATATGCTTGTAGGAAAGGTAAGCAGCCAACAAGTCATAAGGCATCGCCGAACCACCCATGCCACAAATAATGACGTTTTCAAACTTGCCTTCCACTTTCTTGTCACCAATAAGTTCTAGGGTTTTGGTAAATTGCTCCGGGAAAGCTGTAAACACACCCAGATAGTTTGATTTGTCCAAAGTTGTGTCGATAAGCATACTTGTAGATTAAAAATTATACTGTTCACTACTTCTATTTTACCTTAGAATGAAGATGAGACAAACACTCTTTTTTATAAACAATAAATAACCATAAACATGACAGAAATCAAACAAGTCTATAAATGCGCCATCTGCGGCAACATTGTCGAAATGGTTCATGGCGGAGCCGGGGAACTGGTTTGCTGTGGCGAGCCCATGAAACTACAAGAAGCCAACACAGTTGATGCTGCCAAAGAGAAGCATGTGCCAGTGATAGAAAAAACCGACAAGGGTTTTAAAGTCACCGTTGGCTCCGTCCCACACCCAATGGAAGAAGATCATTATATTGAGTGGATTCAGGTTATTGCCGATGGCAACGCTTACCGAAAATTCCTTAAGCCAGGCGAAGCTCCAGAAGCAGAATTCTGCCTTGAGGCAGAAACAATCGAGGCTCGTGAATATTGCAATCTCCATGGACTCTGGAAAGCTAGTAGCTAATCCAAAAAGACCTTCAAATCAAAAAGCGCCCTTCTGGGCGTTTTTTTTGTAATTAGAAAACCTGTGTATATCCTATGGATAAAAAAACACTCTCTACAAAAAAGAGGTTATGTGGTGCCCTTGGCAGGAATCGAACCTACAACCTACGCGTTAGGAGTGCGTCGCTCTGTCCGGTTGAGCTACAAGGGCACTTTAGGGCTATAATATGATCAACAACTATCCTTGTCAATACAGGTCAGAATTATTAGACAAATATACGTCGATAAAAGTACAAAAATCCAGCGCTAGCAAGAGAAAGTAATCCCATAACCACAAAAATTGGCGTGAACCCCA
>JAHIRA010000096.1 GCA_018818905.1 Patescibacteria group bacterium
CGTCTCTTTGGTTGTTTGAAAAGTTATCGGTCATCGTTCTATTATTGACGAAAAAAAATTGACTTACTTTGTGACAATTTAATCTTGTTTTATCTACGCTGAATGTATCATGTTTTCCTAAAATTGTCAACAATAAACATTACCACGGGGGGATAGATGTGTCAAGGGAAATGGGAGATTTTTGTTTATTTTTTGATGTTTTGGCTTAAATAAAGGCAGAATAGAAGGAGTAAATAGCAGGCAGAATGCTCATTTTTCGACTTCCTAAATCAATTAGATCCTCCTCTTTGTGAACTAGGACCACTTCGGTAAAAGCATTCGAAAATGAGACAAGATTTCTTTTTTACCTAGCAAAACTCTTAATTCTCTCTGCTTCCTGCGTTACCGTGTCACTCTCATCCCCTTCAGTCGACTTGATGCCCTTTCTATGCATCGGTCTGCGCCAGTCAAAATGAAGGTCTAGAATGACGTTATATGAAGCATCGTAGGCTCCATGAGCATGGAAGCGAGGATAAAAAGAAGCACCGGTGCGTCTGATATAGCTTTCGCTCCCAGAACGAGGATCACGCCAAGGCTTATAACCTGCCTTACGCATGACATTTCTGAGATTTATTTTTCCTAGATTTATATTCATAGTGGCTATTTTACTTCTTCTTTGATTTTCTCTTTGATGGTATCGTCGATTTCGTCAGGTAGCATGTCTCCTTCCGGATTGTGTTCGGTTGCTTCTTCATAGACTTTGTCTTTGGCTTTCATGGCCTTGCCTTTAAGCGCTTCCTTTTCTTCGGCAGAAAGATCATCCCGCCATTTGGTCAGGTAATGGCTCTTGACCGGCTGATATTCAAGAGAGCCAACCTCCTTTTTGACCTTATATGCCCCGTAAGCCACCACAATAGACAAGATGAAAAGAAGAACAACTATGCCTTTAAAAACAAATTTAATCATTACTCAAGTCTTAGATTTTCTTGATCCAATTTTACCTTAATTAGACGATTTTGTAAATTTTGCTCCGATCTTTGAAACACTCGCAGATAGTTCTTGCTGTGACCTTCAAAATAACCATTTCTCTCACCTTCAAACAATACTTCCTCTTCTCTTCCTACATTTTCTTTCTTAAACGCATTTGAGACACTTGCCTCAGTCTCTCTAGCTTTTTGAGCTCGAGCTTCTTTTATTTCTTCTGGCACTTGATTTGTCATTTTTTCTGCTGGGGTTCCGGGTCTTTTGGAGAAGGGGAAAATGTGAACCTTGGCAAATCTGGCTTCATTCATCAAGTCTAGTGTATCTTCAAAGTTCTGTTCTGTTTCTCCGGGAAAACCAACAATAACATCGGTAGTTATAGAAAAAAATGGATCCAAACTTCTTAATTTTTGAACAATCTTTAGATATTGTTTTCTGGAATAATGACGATTCATAGCCTCAAGTATCTTGTTTGATCCGCTCTGCAAGGACAAATGCCAATGTCGACATAATCTAGAATTATTTTTCCACAAAGATATGAGCTCATCTGTGACCAGATTGGGATCAATTGAGCCCAGGCGAATTCGAGGAATACTTGTCTTTTCCAGAATGATCTCTATAAGCTTTTCTAAGCCTATTTTTCCCTCAAAATCATATTTATTAATATTCACCCCAGTTAAAAAAACTTCGTAATGGTTTTGTTTTTCTATCTCATTTATTTGTTCAATAATTACTTCTGGATCAAAACTTCTCAATGGCCCTCGCCTTCTAGAAATAAGACAATAGTTACAGAAGTTATCACAGCCATCTTGGATTTTGATCATAGCTTTGACTTTGTCTGAGTCAGCCTTTACTGGTGCTTCTTCTGAAACTAGTCTCCCTCTTTCTTCCAAAAAATGAAGAACTTGAGAAACGAGATTTTCTTTATCACTCACAAACAAATCAACTTCTTTTTCTTGCTCTAGTGAACAACCCGTAGCTACTACTAAACATTTTGTGTTCTGATTTTTGACCTTGTGAATGGCTTGGCGAGACTTTCTAACGGCTGATTCTGTGACCGCGCAAGTATTAAAAATTACCACCTCGGCGTCTAGAATATTTGAGATGACTTGATGGCCTTGATTGGCTAATTCTAAGGCAAATTGATCGCTTTCGGCTTGGTTGAGCTTGCAGCCGAGAGTGTAGGTTGAGATCTTCATGGGGGTATGATGCTTATTTTTTGGGGGGGGATTTCAATGGGAAATAAAAAAGTACATTTTTTTGTAATTAAAAAACGGATAATTCTCCGCTTTTAATTTTGGTGGGCGTTAGAGGATTCGAACCTCTGACCTTCTCCTTAAAAGGGAGCTGCTCTACCAGCTGAGCTAAACGCCCGCACCACCTCTTCTTGCCTTTTTCTACACAAAACTAAAAATACATGAAATCTTTATTGTTTTCAAGAGATTTTTTTCTTTTTACAATTTTCTTTACACTTTTACCTATCAGACGCATTGGGATCGTCTCCCTTCATCAGATACATGGCTCCAATCGGAGCAATAATCCACAAGAACTTACCTATCTCTGACCCAAACACCATTCTGGTCGTGCTTGAGAGACCAGCTAGGGCTGTTGGGGGAATAAAGGAAAATATAATTGTCACAAAAAGTCCGACATGCAGAACACTAAACAAGGCGACCACAGGAAGGCTGGTTCCTCCACCAAGATTATTAAAGATATTCATGCGGGAGAAGAGGAAGAAGAGAGCCACCAATATAACTAGAAAAACTACCGTTCTCATAACAAAAACAGGTCCTAGATTGAATTTCTGCGACATTTTCTCGGTGATAAAAGGAAGGTTACTGGACACAGCATAGGCCATATAGATACTGGCCAGAATAACCATGATTCTTTCTCTACCCAGAGACAAACCGTAAACAAAAACTGAGACAACAAAAAACAGAACTATAAATAAGTCCCAGCTCGGGACTCCCCAGTTGACATTGGCAAAAATTCCTGACGCTTGAGTCATGTTCTTTTTTGATTTTTATCTTTGGATTTCTGAGTGTTGATATTATTCTACCACAAAAATTGGGATTCGTAAAAGCGAAGGGAGGGTTTATCAACAGGATTATGAAAACAACTTCGAAAAGAAACCTTTTTCTTTGACTTGATTCGCTTCCCCATCTTCATTCTTAAGCGCCTCAAACAATTCTTTCTCTTTACCAGTCAATTTGCCCGGGGTGACAATGCTAATGATCAAGGCTAGATCACCAGTCACACCACCAGAAAGGCTAGGAAAGCCTTTGTCGCTGACTTTTTCTATTGTTCCGTGTTGAACACCAGCGGGAATCTTGATCTTTTGTTTGCCATCCAAAGTTTCTATTTCTATCTTGTCGCCCAGAGCAGCCTGCACAAAGCTAATAGGAATTTCGGTGATGAGATCATTGCCGTCTCTTCTGAATCTTTTGTCTTGTTGCACAGAAACATCGACATAAAGATTGCCGGCTGATCCACCGCTTCTACCTGCTTCACCTTTACCTGTTAGCTCGATAGTTTGACCATTGGCAATACCAGCTGGAATTTTGACCTTCATAGTGACAGTCTCGTTAGTTCGTCCATCACCACCACACTTAGCACAAGGATTCTCGGCCTTCTTGCCTTCTCCTTTACAATCCGGGCAAGTGACGGTCTGAGCCATAGCCCCCAGCATAGTCTGCATGGTTCGTCTGATTTTTCCTTGACCCTGACAAGCAGAACAAGTTTCTATCTTGGTTCCTGGCTCAGCGCCGTTGCCTTTACAACTATCGCACACCACTCTTTTGTATAGCTCTATTTCCCTTTCGGTCCCAAAAAATGAATCCTTGAAAGGAATGCTAATTTCTATCTTCATATCACTTCCTCTGACAGGACCTGCTTCTTTGCGGCGACCACCGCCAAAAAAGTCACCAAAAATATCTCCCAGATCAACACCTTGGAAATCAAATCCAGCACCCCCACCTTGACCTTGAAAGCCACCCTGAAAACCACCAGCTCCACCTGGTCCGGCGGCACCATCAGAAGTATCACCATATTGGTCATACTGAGTGCGTTTTTGTTTGTCTGACAAAACCTGATAAGCCTGATTGATTTCCTTAAACTTCTCTTCATCCCCATCCTTTTTATCAGGATGATGTTGATGAGCTTTTTTGCGATAGGCTTTTTTGATTTCGTCGCCTGTGGCGTCTTTGGCGACGCCGAGGGTATCGTAGTAGTCTGAGGGCATATTTAATGGAAATTAATAGTATAATAATCTGAAATTTTTAGATTTCTTCTGCTCTTGAAGGCTTGCATTCAAGCTCCAGGCAAAGCCTGGAGCTAGCCTACCTCTGCTGGCTCCAGGCTTTGCCTGGAGACCAAATGCAAACCGTCAAAACATAAACAAAGTCACTCCCATGGCAGATTTGCAAGATTAATCAAATTTATCTTTCCTGTAATTCTAGTACTAGCAGAACTATACAGCCAATTCTCAGGAGCATCAACCAACAATTTCTTAACAGGATTATTATAAATATATTGCTGTTTAGTTTCAAAAAAATGCTGTGTTTCAATTGGCTCTGGATAATTCTCTCTCTGCCATATCTGCTTATCAGCTTCCTCTTTCCTGGCAAAGCTATTACTAAAAAGATTTTTCAAATACCTTCTAGTATCTAACTCAACTAACTGGTAGATTTCCTTAGTAGTATGCCTTTTAAAATCTCTGATAATTCCTGCAAGATCACCTCCTGGTCCCGCTTTGACGATCAAATGAAGATGATTGGGCATCACAACATATTCGTAGACTATCAAATCTTTATTCTTGATACAGTAGTTAAGACTATTTTGAATTACTTGAAGATAGTTAGGTTTGGTGAAAAGGTCGATCCACTCGATAACAGTAAGAGTAATGAAATGGGGAAGATCTTTCGTTTCTTGGTTTATTCTTAGGGTTGACATTTGTTTCGTCAATTAGACTCTTTGCAGGATTGAAGGTTTGCAATTAGGCTCCAGGCACAGCCTGGAGCCAGCAGAGCGCCTGAAGGCGCCCCGCCATATAGTACGGACGCCCATTTGAGCGCCCGTACATTAGAAAAATCTTTATTTCCCCTCCTTCTTCTTCTCCTCAGCCTCCCCCTTAACAGTCTCATCTTTCTTACCTGCATCCGAAGCCTGACCAGCATCTTTCCCCGGCGCACCTTGCGACCCAGCCCCCGGTTGACCCTGAGCTCCAGCGGCTCCCTGGGCCTTCTGCTGTTCTTTGTACATAGCTTCACCAATCTTCTGCAACTCAGTAGATAATTCTTCAGTAGATTTTTTGATTGTTTCAACATCGTCACCATCCTTGACCTTTTTCAAGGCTTCTATCTTGTCTTCTACAGTTTTCTTAATCTTCTTGTCAACCTTGTCTCCGCCTTCTTTCAAAGACTTCTCGGCGGTATAAACAAGAGAGTCGGCAGTATTCTTGGCTTCGATTTTTTCTTTTTTCTTCTTGTCTTCTACGGCATGCTTCTTGGCGTCTTCTTCCATTTTGGCAATCTCTTCATCAGACAAGCCAGAAGAAGCTGTGATCGTAATCTTCTGTTCTTTACCGGTAGCCTTATCAGTTGCCTTCACGTTTAGAATACCGTTGGCATCAACATCAAAGGAAACCTCAACTTGAGGGACACCTCTGGGAGCTGGCGGAATGCCATCCAACATGAAACGACCGAGAGTTTTGTTGTCTCCGGCCATCTCTCTTTCGCCTTGTAGAACGTGAATTTCTACTGAAGGCTGGTTGTCAGCGGCAGTAGAAAATATTTGAGTTTTTGATGTAGGAACAGTCGTGTTTTTATCGATAAGTTTGGTAGAAATACTACCTAGAGTTTCAATGCCAAGTGACAGGGGAATAACGTCTAGAAGCAGAACATCTTTGACATCGCCCTGTAGAACTCCGCCCTGAATAGCGGCGCCAGTGGCCACAACTTCGTCAGGATTGACCGAGGCATTTGGTTTCTTGCCAAAGAACTCCTCTACTTTCTTCTGAACAAGAGGCATTCTAGTCTGACCACCAACCATGATGATCTCGTCAATATCTGAGGCTTGAAGTGAAGCATCTTCTAAGGCTTTTTTACAAGGGTCTAGAGTTTTATCGACCAAGTCCATAACCAACTCTTCTAACTTGGCGCGAGTCATTTTCATATTAAGATGCTTGGGACCAGATTCGTCAGTGGTAATAAAAGGCTCGTTGATTTCTGTTTCTTCTGTGGTTGAGAGTTCATGTTTGGCCTTTTCGGCGGCTTCTTTGAATCTTTGTAGAGCCATTTCGTCCTTGGACAAATCTAAGCCCTGGTCTTTTTTGAATTCGGACAGAAGATAACTAATAATGGTCTGATCAAAGTCGTCACCACCAAGATGAGTATCACCGGCGGTAGATTTAACTTCCACCGTGTCATCACCGACTTCTAGAACGGAAACATCAAAAGTTCCACCACCTAGGTCATAGACGACTAGCTTCTGATCTTTTTTCTTATTGAAGCCATAAGCTAGGGCAGCGGCAGTCGGTTCGTTGATAATTCTTTTGACTTCTAGTCCGGCAATTTTTCCTGCATCTTTGGTGGCTTGTCTTTGAGAATCGTCAAAATAAGCGGGAACGGTAATGACCGCTTCTGTGATTTCTTCACCTAGCTTAGCCTCAGCATCAGCCTTGAGTTTCTGAAGAATCATGGCAGACACCTCTTGAGGAGAATATTCCTTGTCTCCCATTTTGATTTTGACGCCTTCCCCAGCTTGAACAATTTCGAAAGGGAAAAGCTCTATGTCTTTTTGCACCTCTGGATCATCAAACTTGCGACCAATTAGTCTTTTGACAGAGAAAATAGTGTTCTTGGGATTGGTGACAGCTTGACGCTTGGCCAATTGACCGGCGACTCTTTCACCATCTTGTTTTATAGCCACCATGGAAGGAGTGGTTCGATTCCCTTCTTTGTTTTCTAGAACCTGAGGTTCACCACCTTCAACGGCCGCCATACAAGAATTTGTTGTACCCAGATCAATTCCTAAAATTTTTGGCATGTTCTTTTAATTATTTTCTTATTATTTATTAACCAGATTAACCACAAATCTATTTGAGGTTAAAAGTGGTCAACAAACCACTTCCCTACTGACAAATTACGACTTGAGCCGCTCTGATGATGCGCCCGTCCATGACGTATCCTTTTTTTACTTCTTTGATAATTTCACCTTTCTTGCCATCTTTACATTTCTCTTTGGAAATAGCCTCGTGCTTGGCTGGATCAAATTCTTCTCCCATAGTTTTGATCTCAGTGACCTGATATTTGACTAGAAGGTCCTCGAGTTGTTTTTTGATAAACTCAAACCCTTTGACCCAGTTGTTGTCTTTTTCTTCATCAGAAAGACCGGTAAAAGCATGAGTGAAATTATCAAGAATGGGTAGTAAGTCCAGAACCAAATCCTCGTTAGCTCGCCTAATAATCTCGACTTGATCTGAAGCCACTCTTTTCTTGAGATTGTCATAGTCTGCTCTAGCCCGACGCCAACCTTCAATCGCCTCCTGTAAATCAGTTTCGACTTCTTTCTTGCTTTTTCTTTTTACCTTAAGAGGCTTCTTCTTTTTGTCTTCTGGTTTATCTTGTTTGTCTTTTGTCATGAGCTTAATTGAAAATTGGTGAATAATAAATAATTAGAAACATAGCAGCTCCTCCCCCTCCTAGAAATTTGGCAATATATGAGACAAGAGAAATATTTTTTTTGTATTTCATTCTCTTGGGACCAAGAACTGCAATCACTCCTCGCTCGCCACTTGGCAATTTGAATTCGGAAATGACCAAGCTACAGTTTTGAACTTCTGGAATCAGATTCTCTTTGCCAATATAGGTTTTAACTGCATTTCCTTCTTGCGGCTGCTCTAAGTAAACGTCAACGATCTCATCAAACTTATCAACAGCCTCAAAAATTTTGGCAATTTCTTTGGTGTCGGAAAACTCTGGATGACGAAACAACTCCGGCATACCTGAGGTAGCAAAATCTTCTTCTTCCGTGACGCTACTCATAATGACGTCTTGGGAATGAATAGATAGAAGCTTGGCCACCACTCTAGCCATTTTTTTGTATTGAGCCTGGAGTTTTAGAAAATCCTCTTGAAGCTTCTTCTGTTCAGCGACCGGAAGTGAGTTTTCTTGATGAAGAAGATTGACATAGTGCCGGTACCCTTTATCGGAAGGCACTCGCCCAGCCGAAGTATGAGGCTGGTGAATAAACTCTTCGCGCTCCAAAACAGCCATCTCATTTCTAACCGTCGCTGGCGAACAAGCGAGTTTCTGGGCAAGTAAATTAGACCCCACTGGAATAGCGGTTTTAACATACTCGGAGATAATAAGTTTTAATATTTTTTCTTGCCTTGAAGTCATATTTGTTGTTAGCACTCTTTAGTATAGAGTGCTAATAAAATATGTCAAGGGCTTGACAAAATGTGATTAATATGCTAGAGTTCAAAGCACTCAAAAAAACTTCCAAAGGAGAAAATGATGAAAAAAGTCAAAGTCCTACTCGTAGGGCTGTTGATAGTCATCGTTACAGCGATCGTATGTACGATCGCTGGCTTGGATCTAGAAACCTCTTTCGCCTGCACAAAAGACATTGATTGTGCAGGAATGAAAAAAAGCATGTGCCGCAACTTCAAATGTGTTGCGGCAAAAAAAATTGTGGTTCAAAAAAAAGAAGAAAGAGATTGTCACTCTCTTTCTGATCCGTGTCCATGTGAGAAGGATGCGGATTGCCCCGACGACTACGTCTGCAGGATCTTTTCCTGTAGACAGCAAACCAGATAGTTCCTTTTTCCCGATCCCCTCTTGGCACGTAATTGCATCTACAAGTTCAAGAGGGGATTTTTATTTTTGTTTCTTTTCCTTAATTATCAAACTCTTGCCTGTCATCTCTTCCGGCTTAGGTATGCCCATAATATCAAGAATAGTTGGTGCCACATCGGCCAAGACTCCGTCAACCAAGGTTTTTTCTTTGACGTCATTGACTATAATGAAAGGGACTGGATTTGTGGAATGTTTAGTGACCGCCTCCCCTGTTTCCGGATCAAGCATTTCTTCTATTCCGCCATGATCTGCCGTGATAAGCATAGTCCCATGTTGTTCATGAACAGCGTCTACCATTTTCTCTAGACACCCATCCAGACACTCCATAGTCTTGATCGCTGCCTTCAAATCCCCGGTGTGAGCAAGCATATCGGGATTGGGAAAATTGACTAGAATAAAATTATCTTTTCCTTCTTTGATATGCTTGAGAAACACATCAAGAACTTCACGAGAAGACATTTCTGGACAAGTCGCATAATCTTTAACATCCATGGAATCAACCATGATTTTCTTTTCACCCGGAAAATCAATCGTGGTCCCACCATGGAAAAAATAGGTTACGTGGGCATACTTCTCTTCTTCGGCTAGATAAAGCTGCTTGAGATTATAATTGCTCAAAATTTCTGGCAGAGTTTTGAGAATCGGGAATTCCGGAAAGGCAACTGACATTGGTAGATCATCACCAAAATTGGTCAAGCCGACAAAAAATATATCGTCGACAATAACTTCTCTCTTAAATTGATC
>JAHIRA010000097.1 GCA_018818905.1 Patescibacteria group bacterium
GATCATTTCGCGGTGAATAGCTCTGCGCGTCATGACCATTGTCGCATTGTAGAGGCCATATTTGAAACACTCAATTGCTTCCACGAAGTCACTTCTAATGTCTGGATCTGTGATTAGTTTTAAGCTTGTTTTCGGGTTCCATGTAGCAACGGTTGGTGAATACCCAGATAGAATATTTGGAGTTCCCTTGGGAAAGATTGAATCCGTAAAAAAAACGATGATTTTACCCTTGCAGTTGCTGCACCCATAGGGTGTATGATGTTTGCTGTCAGATTTACAAAAATGATGACCAGAAAGCCTTACATACTGACACTTACTTTTACAATGTGGGCAATCAAGGGTAATGCTTTCACTGTATCTCAATTCCATGTTGCATTAATAAGAAGAAATTTATTAAATCTATGCTCGTGATTTATCTATCAGTCTCTACCTCCCCAAAACCTCCCCCAAATAAGCCCGATACTCCACAACCTCCTCTTCACTCATTTCCTTCCCAAAAACAACCTCATCCTTATCAACAACTTTCAACAATAGAAAATCATTCTTAACCTCTTCTGTCCGTCGCGGTGGAGTGTTGCGTTGGCTTTCTCTGATGACGTTGATATCCATGTCATCACCAGAGGTTTTGATATAGCCCAAGATCTGTGTTGAGGGTTCAAGGGTTCTGTAATCCAACTCAAACTCCCTCTCCATCTTCAGATTCAAAACATCATAATAAGGATAGGCAAAAGCTGAGGTGCTGAGGACGTAGACATTCTGGTAGCTAGCAATAATTGGTTTCAGGGCTTGGTAATTTTTCTGTTCTTGGATATTTCTAATAGCCAGCAAATCTTCATTACTTTCTTGCCAAGCCGGATACTGATTGGCTGCTTGTTTTAATGTCGTCTCTATATCTTCCTTGGACAACAAATTCAAATTGGGCAGCACGTTAACATGGTAAACATATCGCATCGCATAGGCCCATTTCTGCCAGTCCCAACCTGGCTCCATCAGTAACAAATCCTGGCCAGAAAAATCATCAAGGAAGCTTTCTATTTCTGTCGAGACACCTTTGTTGTCAACAAAGACCAATACCGGTAGGGAAATGACAAGGTTGATGATCAAAACGCCCACAAACAACAGGACTTTCTTCTCAACAATAGTCTTGATATTTACAAAGACAAACGCGGCCATCAGGATGATGTAGGGGATAAAGACAGCTAGAAAACGACGCATAAACCAGGGCTGATCAGGGGCAATGTTGGACTCGATCAAGAAGATAAAAGAGGGGAGGACGAAGAGGGTCAGGTAGAATGTTTCTTTGCTAAAGACTCTGGTGTAGAGTCCTCTAAAGATAAAGAGAGCAAAAGCAAACACAAAATACAGCGTCATGATTTCTAGAGAGAATTGAACGCGGAAAAAAGACCAGGTTAGGGAGTCGGTGTAGACTTTGTAAGCAAAGAGAAGCTCAAACAGCACGATGGCTGCTAGAATTATGTAGAGTAGAATGCGTTGCTTCTGTTTGATTTTCTCGGTGCTTCCTTGGGCCGTAGAGAAAAAAGAATAATAAATAAACAAGACAAAAGCAATGATGGCGGCGACAAAAATGATAGGGGAGATAGAGCTGGTCGCGGCCTGGTAGTTGTTGATTTGTGAAAGTAGGTAGTTGCTATTGTACTTGATGAGGTAGGCCACTAGAATAGCAATGACCCCAACTGGGAAGATGAGGACAAAGACGTTTCTTTTCTTGACGATTCTTTCATCTGTCTTGGTCGGCGTTTTGGCAAGAATCAGAATACTAAAGAATAGATAAGCCAAGAAGTAAATAAAGCCCTCACCGCGAGTTAGCAACATTAGCGTCAGAGGAATAAAAGACAAAAAATACCAAATCCAGCGGCGCAATTTGAGAGCGTCAAAAAAGTACCAGATGACTAGCCAGAAAAGAGCCATGAACAGAATTTCTGAGTTGAGTCTTTTGGAAAACCACAGAACCGCATAAAATGTTCCAAGCCACGAGACGGCGACCAAGCCCATGGCTGGACTTCTGAGTCTTTTTCCTAGAAAGTAAATGGCTGATAACGAGAAGAATATCAGCATCGCATTGGCAGCGTAGACAAAATTGAGCCCAGAAACAGAATAAAAAGCAGCCAGCAGTGAAATATAGCCAGGGAGAAATTGAGAAGTATAGAAATTGTCTTTGATATGGTCAAAGCCAGAGAAGGTACGGGCCAAGGGGTCTTCAAAAGCTAGTGACCCACTGTGAGAGAGCTTGATAGCTGAGGCTAGGTGGACCATCTCGTCCCGACCTCTTTGCAGGTCATGGTGAAATTGAAAGGCCAAGAAAGCGAAGATCAGAATCAGAAGAACGGCCACAATGTCTGACTTGGCAAAGCGAAGCCTGATCTTGTCAAAAACAAAATTCTTGATCAAGAAAAGCAGGATCATAGCCAGACAGACATACAGCAAGACTCTCACATTCTGAGCCGAGAAGAAGCCAAAGACAGACAAAAACAAGAGACCGCCCAAGAAGAGAGTAAAAAGAAGAGATAGCTTTTTGATAATGGCTTCTAGTGTCATGAAGAAAAAACTTGCTGATATTTCTTAGCTACTTTGTCCCAGGTAAAATTGCTACCGGCGTATTCAAAGGCACCAAGGGATTTTCTTTCTAGCAAAGTTGGATTTTCTAAAAAGGTAGTAATGTGTTGAACAAACTCTGAGGTACTTTTTTCTGGTAGCAAAACCCCCGTTTCTTTGCTGACTGAATTTCTGAGCCCTTCAATATTTGAGGCGACAATTGGTAATCCGTATGAGGCGGCTTCAAGAGCGACAATACCAAAGCCTTCGACATCGCCCTTAACTTTAATGTTGGGCATGACAAAAAGATCAGCTTCTTGATAAAGGTCTTTCAATTGATGCCGTTCCAGTTTACCGAGGAGAAAAACTTTGTCTTCAAGATGGTGAGTTTTGATCGCCAGCTCGATTTCGGCTTGTTCTGGCCCAGAACCGGCCACCAAATAGTAAGTATTTTTGGGCAGTCTTGGCACGACTTCTTGAATGAACCACTCAACACCTTTTCTTTTGATCAGTCGACCAACTGTAAGTAGTACTTTCTTGTCGTCAAGATTCTGGCCAATGATACTTGAGAGCTTCTGGGGAGACTTAGGGAAAATCGGTGCAACATCATTCTTATTAACGCCATTGGGTATAATAGTCACCTTGTTTTCATCAATTCCCTTACCAAGACAAATATCTTTGGTGGACTCACTTATGGCAACGACGTGGTCAAGGGATTGAAGTTTGCTGACGTTCCATTTTTGATACAAATTGGAGGTATAGGTGAGATCAAGGCCGTGGACGGTGATAACTACTTTAGTTTTGGTGAATTTCTTGATCATCCACCCCAAGAAGGCTAGGGCTCCATCGGCTAGGAAAATAACATCGTATTTGCTGGCCTTAAAGATAGTTTTGAAAAAAGCGTAAGGCAGAAACCAAGTCAGATGCTTCTGGCTTTTCTTAAGAGCAATCAAATCCTTCTCGACTGTCAAGTGATCGTAAAGACCTTTGGAGAAGTTCTCCATGCCACCTATTTGCGGTGGGTATTTTCTGGTGATAAAAAGAAGCTTCATTTCTTGAGTTCGATTTTTTTGCTACGATACAAATTCTCTTCTAGGATTTTTCTGTTCCAACCAACGGCCGATGAAATTAATCCTAGGACACAGATCTGGAAGCCAATAAGGAGTAGGGCAGAGGCCAAAATCAAGGATTGGATGTGACCTTCTCCACCTTGAGTGAAATAGAAATACAGAAAGCGAATGATAAAGATGAGGCCGACGCCAAAGATCAAGCTGCCAATGCTGAGCATGACTCTGAGGGGCTTATAAATAGTCAGGATGCGAAAGATGACCAGTAGGGACTTGAAAATATGTTTGGGAACGCTCGAAATCAATCTAGAAGGGCGGTCAACGTCTCTGGCAGGAATATCGATGCATTCTAGAGCTAGGCCATGATCATGAGCCTGAATTAGAGTCTCGTGAGCGTAAGTGTGATCAGAGAGAATGTTGAGCCTGAGCGCGGCGTTTTTGGAGTAAGCCCTGTAGCCAGATGAAGCGTCAACCTTGAGCGGAATTCTGGCAATGGTTCTGACAAACCAACTGCCCATGCTGTTGCCAAGCTTTTTAACCAGCGGCATTTTCTTGAGTTCCCAAATATTTCTGTTGCCAATAACAATCTCGGCTTTCTTGTCTAGAATTGGTTTGATAAGTTCTGGAATTTTGGATTGATCATAATGATTGTCGCCATCGGTGTTGACGATGATGTCAGCTTCTCTGTTAAGAGCTTCTTCTAGAGCTCTTTTGAAAGTTCTGGCTAATCCCATTTTCTGCGGATTGGAGAGTATAAAATCAGCGCCAGCCTCTTTGGCCACTTGAACTGTTTTGTCGGTAGAGCCATCATCCAAAATCAAAACTTTGACCTCATCAACCCTATCAATAGAGCGAGGGATTTCTTTGATGACTGAAGCTAGGTTGGCTTCTTCGTTTAAGGCTGGAATTATGACTATGAGTCGCATTATTTTTTGATTAATTGCTTGAGATGTTTTAGATAATAAACTTCTCTCTTGGAGAAAAATCCTGTCAGTGCCAGCAGAAGAGGGTAGAGAACTACAGGCACAAAATCCACCCAAAGATAAACTTCGGCAGTGAACTGCCTTATAGTGTAGTATATCCCAAGAGAGACCCCTGTGACTAGGGTAATTTTGGCCAGTCTGGTTATCTGGTACTCAAACTGATAATACTTATTAATAAGCCAAATAGTGACAATCAGAAGTAGTAAAAACGAGCAGAAGGTCGTCACTGCCGCTCCTAGAATTCCAAGCCGCGGGATAAGCAAAATATTGGCAATCAAATTCAACACTCCTGGAATGACTACTAGTAGTGGATAGTACTTGGACTTGTCCTTGAGGTGGAGTCCGGTGACAATAATATAATGCATGCCAAGGAAAATATAGGAAAAAGCTATGAAGCCCACAATTGGTGCTCCCGAAGCATAGTCAGCAGTAGCAATGATAGGAATTAACTTGGCAGAAAAAACTGTCAGACCTAGAGCGATGAAGCTTGCTGCCGCCACGAAGTAAGTTAGAACGGTTGAGAATATAAGTTTGGCATCTTTTTGCTCGCCTAGTGAGAATGACACCGTGGGCCAGGCTAACTGAAAAGGGGTCACCAGTATCACCGAGAGCACAAACCCAAACTTGTAGGCCAGCGCATAAATAGCCACCTCGGCGGGTCCAAAATAATAATTAATTAAATACCTGTCAGAGAGATCCATGACCCACATAGCCAAACCAGCCGGGATGACTGCCAGACCAAAAACAAGTAATTTTTTGAGAAGTGGAACAGATATTTTGAAGGAAATTGATTTGATGATGGTAGGGGAGAGCGACAGTAAAACCGCGACCTGAGTGATGAGGCTAGCTAGCAAAATTCCAAATAAATTGAGCTTGAAGACTAGAACAAAAACCAAATTTAAACCAAGAATCAGAAAGAATCTCAGTAAGGTCACCAACGTATAGACAACTGACTTTTCCCTAGCTCTTAAGAATGACAAACCAACATTAACCGCAATAGCAACAACATTAATAGCCAGAATAAAATGAACAAAGGTATTATTTGAGAGTTCAAAAAAGTTGGTGAAAAAAGAGACGAAGGGGATAAGAAATAGGGTAATAATTGAAGAAAATATCAAAGCCGTGAAGAAGGCTGTTCCACCCAGCGCCTTGCCATCTTTGGCCTTGTCTATGTCTCTTTCAGAGCACTTGAGATAGGCAGAAGCAAGACCAAGAGACAAGAGATTGGTCAGAATTAGAAGAAGTGTACTCAGAAGCTCTAGTTGCCCGTATTCTTCTAGGGGTAATTCTTTGGTAAAAATTGGGATCAAAATCAAAGAAGCCAGGCTTTGGATAGCGGTGCCAACAGCGTAAATAAAAGAGTGTTTGAAAAGTCTTTTGAGTGCTTTAATCATGCTCATAGGATATCAGTTTTGGGCTGCAAAATCAATTTTGACAAATTGAGAAAATGAAACTATGATGCTTAGTGACGAATATAATTAAGTTAAAACATGAAAAGAAAACAAGTTGCTATTATCATATCCGTAATTGCTTTTGTTCTAGTTTTAGTAGGAGTGGTTGGCTTTGTTTTTTATACTGTATCGGACAAGGGGAGAAACTCAGCGCCTCTTCCTAGTTTTGTAACCGAAGAAAAATGGTGGGTTGTTTTAGCAGCCGAGATTGCCAGAGACTCTGAAAAACCCTCAAAAAAGGAACCTGCCGACAAAATGGGGCCCTATGAAAAAATTGAATATGGCATGGGGATAGATAAGGAAAATTTCTGGTATCAACCAAGTAGTTTTGGGGAAGAATTTTTAAATGTCAATGGCAACGAATACGAGACTGGAACCCATCTCCGACTTGTTGATAGGGATATAGCAGTAGAAGGGGATAATGTTGTTTTCTCCTACTACACGGACTCAGGCAATTATTACATTAATCTAAACGGCAAAAAAATTGGCCCATTTGACTCAGAGCATGCGCTAAGTAAGGAGATTGTTGATGCTTCTGAGCAGCATGTGGGATTCTCTTTTATTCATAAAGATAGAGTTGGTTTTGTTGTTGATGAGAAGCTATATGGTCCATTCCATGGAGTTTGTATAAACACGACAAGTAGT
Source organism: Patescibacteria group bacterium (assembly GCA_018818905.1). Classification (GTDB taxonomy): domain Bacteria; phylum Patescibacteriota; class JABMPQ01; order JABMPQ01; family JAHIRA01; genus JAHIRA01. The sequence continues at coordinate 6,700 of JAHIRA010000097.1, forward strand.
ACAGAAATAAAGCCGGAATATAACTGCACAGGTATGGATTACTATACTACAGCTTTTCAAATTGAAGGGAACAATTGGGGGTTTTACTACCCTGAAAATGCAGAGGAGTTCAATAGACGAGTTCGAGAAGAGAAGCTGGACACTCCTTCAACAAGTATACAGGATTGGTATGTTGTTCTTAATGGTGAGAAGTATGGTCCATTTGCTTCACGACCAGAACTTTTTGTTACCGAAGAAAAAACAGCCTTTGTTGGTGATGGATCGCTTTGGGTTGATGGTGAAAAAAAATCTGACTTTGGCTCTTCTTATGATCTTGGGTTAGTCAAGGATGGACTGGTCACTTCCATTTATGAGGACTCAGAAACCAATAAAAAGAAATATGTACGAATTAACGACAAATCATATGGGCCTTTTGATGCAGTAGAGAGCTTGTCCTTTACTATCAAAGACGGTAAATGGGGATTCTCTTTTTTA
>JAHIRA010000009.1 GCA_018818905.1 Patescibacteria group bacterium
TCCCAGAAACTAAAGTATCGGTCCACAATTTTTTTGACCCCAAAGAAATAATTATTATACTTCTTCAAAACACTCTTCAATGGCTTTTTTCCTTGACTCTTAAAAGGCGTGTCATGATAAACTATAGTCTTTGGAGTATAAACAAGCTTATAACCAGCCTCCCTAACCCGTAAAGAAAAATCTAGATCCTCGCTATACATAAAAAAACTTTCATCTAGCAAGCCAGCTTTCTCCAGAACTTCTCTTTTGGTAAATAACGAGGTTCCAGGAATATAGTCTGTCTCACACTCCTTATCAAACTGTCCTGTGTCATCTTCTTTCTTGCTAACATGTGTTGCAATTTGAAATTGTGGTCTCAGCAAAAGATCCACTCTTCTGTAAACCTTGGACCCGGCCCACCAAATTTTCTTATTAGACAAATACAAAATCTTGGGGCTAGAAATGCCAACTTCTGGCCTTTCTATGACCTTCATCCCCTCTTCAATAAAATTGGCCTCCACAATTGTGTCCTGATTTAGTAGAATGAAGTAGTCAGAGCCAGCCGCAAGAGCTTTCTTGAGGGCAATGTTGTTACCCCTGGCAAACCCAGTATTTTCTTTGCTTCTGATAAGAATTGTTTCCGGAAACTTCTCTTCGATGATCTGACAGGTTTTATCCTGAGAGTTGTTATCAACCACATAGACATCAAAATCCCGCCTCATCTGCTTTTGAAGCGAAGTCAAACACGCCTCAATCCAAGGCGTGGCATTATAAGTCACAATAACTAACGCAATTTTATTCATATGAAAGTCGCAATTCTAATTAGAAACCTCAAACAATTTGGTGGGGGCGAAAAAGATGTGGTTGTTTTGACAGAAGGTCTAAATGAAGCCGGTATTACGCCTGATATTTTTTCTGAACAAGAAGCCACTTCACAAGAAATAGAAAACTATTTTGGCAAAAAAATCAACTTCAAAGTCAGACCCTTCCCTCGTCCCTCAGGTAACTTGTCGCGAGTTATGGCCGAGATCTTCTTGTCACATCCCCTCAAAACCAAACTTGAGGACTACGATTTTGTTTACGATTTTACCAACAAACCACCAGTCTATAGGCGCTCCAAGAAGTATCTCAAGTACATTTACATTATAGATGACAAACGAGTTCTAGAGAAGTCTGCTTCAAGAAACTTTCAGTCTAAACTGTATCGCTTCCTAGCTAATCTGGGCTTCTCAAAGTTCAATAAAATATCAAATGATATTATAAATGTCACTCAATCAGAATATGTTCAGAAAGAGATAAAGAAATCCGCTGGCGAAAGCGTGCCTATTGTCTATCCCCCAGTAGAAATGGATCAACAGAGTATAGACTCTTTTGAGAGGAGTAATTCTGTCATCAGTTTGGGAAGATTCTCTCCCGAAAAAAATCAATTAGAGCAACTGCAAATTGCCAAGAAGCTTCCTGAGATCAACTTCATCATTATCGGAATCAAGGACGATCAGGAATATTTCAATCAGATCAAGAAATTCAAGACTGAGAACAAGGTAGACAATGTCAGCCTCATAGAGAATGCTTCAAAGCAGAAGGTTCAAGAACTATTAAGATCAAGCAAAGTCTTTCTTAACACTACAAAGAACGAACATTTTGGTCTTTCGACAGTTGAAGCCATTGCTGCTGGATGCCTGCCTCTGGCTCACAAATCAGGTGGTCAGGTAGAGATTCTAGAAAACGATGAGTTTTTGTTTGAAACCATGGACGAGGCTATTATCAAACTTTCTATACTTCAAAAGTCATCTCCTGATGAGTACCAGAACAAGATAAAGAGTCTACAAGGTAAAATTGAGAAATATAACGAGGAGGGTTTCAAGGAAAAGCTTCTAGCCTACCTGAAATAATTCTTACAAAACCTTCTGATAAATCTGGGCTAGCTGCTCAGATTTTTTGTTGGCGTCAAACATTCTCAAAACTCTCTCTCTTCCCCTTCTTGAAAACTCGTCTCGAAGAGCCTGGCTTTCATAAAGTCTTTGAAGCTCCAATTTGATTTGATAACTATCCCCCGGCGCAACCAAAATTCCGGCCTCAGCAACCACCTCATCAATTGAGCCCGACAAAGAACTAATAACAGGCACACCAGAGCTCATGGCTTCTATAAGAGCCATTCCCAGCTGTTCTTGCCATCTAGGAATGGGGATGCTAGGCACCACAAAAATATCAGACAAGCTTAATGCTCTGGGAATATCTTGATAATCAAGAGTGGTGATAATAATTTTCTCTCTAATGCCAAGACGTTCGGACAGCTCTTCTATCCTCTTTTTTAATGGACCCTCTCCGACTATTAAATACTTCACTCGTTCATTCTTTTTGATCAGCTCTGCTACGGCAACCAAGACATCAAGTATCCCCTTCTCATAAACCAACCGAGCTACAGAGGTGACAACAAAGTCATTCTCTTCAATTCCAAGACTTCTCATGAATTTGGTGTCTTTCTTTCTTGGGGAAAATCTCTCTACGTCTATGCCCACATAAAAAACCTCGATCTTCTCTTTTGGGACCCCCTCGGCCTCAAGAGCAAAAGCTGCTCGCTTACTCATAGCCAGAAATAGATCAACCCCCTTTATGTTCTGTCTCTTGAGTTCAGCCTGTTTCTTGAATCTCTCGTGGGTAAATGGAATATTTTCCCAAATCGTTGCCACAACCTTGAGCTTGGGATTATCTTTTTTGGCTTCAATGCATTGTCTGGTATAGGCGCTTTCTAAACAAGCCGTATGAACAAGGTCAAAATCTTCAAGCTCAGCTTCAAGCCCCAAAAGCATTTGAGGACTACCGCTCGCTGCCTTACTTAGCGAAATAGCTCCGGGAATTCTGCAGAATGCTTTTTCTGGTGAAGGCAATTCCTTTATCTTGAGCATAATGCCTGAGGTATCAAAAAAAGAATTACTAGCCGAAAATGCCGTCACGTCAAAAAAACGAGTTAAGTTCTCGTAGTTCTGCATTTCCCACTTATTAAGATTGGAGCCGCGAACAATGGCTAGTTTCTTTTTCATTTATTTTAAGTGCAAAGCCTCTTTGAAGTATTCCCAGTCTTTTTTGGTCACAATCTTGAAGAGTAACAAGAGGCCAGCCAGAACAGCAATAAATATTAAGTAAGAAACATAAGGGTTGGGACTAAAAGCAAAGACTAGACCCAAGCCAACAAGCACCGCCAAAACAACCCCAGCCAGCTTCAAGAGATTTCCTTTGGTTACAACGCCTAATTCACGATTAACAAACAGTAACAAGATTGAGCAGAATAAAAACTCAGTCGCTACAGTTGCAACCGAGGCCCCCATGATTCCGTAGTCAGGAATTAGGAGAAAGTTCAAAATTAGGTTCAAAACCATCGCAGAAAATGAAGCCAAGGCGACAAATTTTTGCTTCTCGACTGTATTTAGCACCATACTCAGAACAAAGTTCAAGAAAACAAAAGTCATACCAAAAGCCAGCACCTTGAGCGCAGGAATAGAATCGAAGTACTTGTCTTTGTAAATTAAGGTTATGATTTGGGTAGGAAAAATAAAGACAAAAGCTACCACCGGCAAAGAGGAAAGAAAGTAATACTTGATAACTAAAGGCAGACTCAATCTGAACATTTTCTGATTCTTCTTATAAAACCTGGTCAGCGCCGGGTAAAGAACAGTTGAGAGAACGGTTGGAATAAAAATAATTGCGTACAACAGATTGTAAGCCGCACTATAAACAGCTGTTTCGATATCCCCTCTCATAAACGAAATCATAACTGTATCAATCTTGAAAAAAATAACAATAAAGATGTCATTAATAACAAAGAAGACCGTTCCCAGGAGAGCCATCTTGATAAAAGGCTTGTCAAACTTGAATGATATTTTGGTGAATTTGTAGTGAATCAAAAAGACTTCTAGAATTGTGAAGGCAAAAGAAGATACCAGAAGCGCCCCAATAATCCACAGTAGGCCCTTATCAAAGTAAATAACAAAGGCCAAAACAGCAAGATACAAAACCCTTTCTCCAAGCCGAGTCAATGACAAGTAGCTCATTCTCTCGCTTGCCTGAAAAACACTCCCCCAGAGCGCCCTGATACTATCAGAAACCGTGAGGAAACCGACCATATAGAGACCAATGATGATGTAACTTGGCTTATCAATAAATTGTGCCGTCAAGAAGAGTAGGAGAAGAACCGCACCTGAAAGAATTAGCTTAAGAGACAACAAATTACCAATGATCTTCTTGGCCCGACGCCTATCCTTAGCAATTTCTCTGGTCGTAAAAGCACCAAAGCCAAAATTGGCCAATACTCCAAAGATAAGCCCAAAAGCTAACACAAAATTATACTGTCCAAACTCGCCCTCGGTGAGATATCTAGTGATTAGAATTACAGAAAAGAAGGCAATAAACTTGCTCACCACCTCAGCTACTGTCATCCAGAGAGCGTTTTTGGAGAGTCTTTTGATATTTGACATCTTACATGAATTGTATGATAGTCTGGCTTGTTACGCAACCACTTAATATCGAACTCTCTTACTGTGCCGGCCATAGGCCATGGAGACCCCTCTGGGACAGGACCCCTTCGGTTAAACGTCCCAGAGGGGTCTCCATGGCCTATGGCCTAGGTTTGAGAAAATGTGCTCGTTTCCACTTCTTGAATTTCTCCGCTTAGAGCTAAATAGCTTGGTTAATACCATTAAGTTGTCTATAATGTAAATATGAAATATCAATCAAAATTTCTAAGTTTTTTTGACAAGCTAGTCAAGATAGCTATTTGTCTGTTGCCGCTTATCTTACTCTCCTTTGTGATAGAAAAAAACTACGCCTTCTCGGGTCACAAAGATTATGTTTATGACTTTGAGAAAGACTCACCTTTTATTTCACACCTTGAGCCATGGAACAGACTATCCCCCATCTCAGAGGAAGACAGCGTCTATTCCCAAAGCATGAAAGATGACTCAGTCTATTTTAATGTCAAGAAACCTTTGACTAGTTTTGAGAAAATAACCGTCAAAGTCACCTATCAAAATCCCTCAGCAGAAATGCTGGATGTCGGTCTTAGAATTAGCCAGAAAGACGATTATCTAAAACTTCCGCTAGAATCAAAGCTTATTGACTCACTGCAATGGAGCAAGCTTGAATCAGCTGACGGTATCATGTATCAAAAAAACAAAGAATTCTCTTCTTTTGAAGATTTCTACCAGAACTTTCCCCCAGACAAGAAGATTATCTCGCACAATTTCAATATCAAAAAACATGTTTCAGAAGAAAAAACAAATCATCAAAATATCACCCCCCTTCGTCCCAGCATAAAGATTGAAAACTTTGATATCGTCGTCACCAACTACAAGACCCCAACAACAAGCTCTTCCTGGCAAGTTGCCAAAAACACTTTCAATTATGGTCATGCCTACGTAGACGAAAACGACATGATGCGCTTTATGTTAGCTGCTCCTGGTCTCAGACAAGAAGGAGCAGAAATAAAGATTGAGCAAATTGAGCTTCAATTTGAACGAGCCCCCTACACAGCCGGCACAGCTATAGATAAACTCAAAAAATTCTTTAAACTTTGAGTATGAATCAAGAAAACAAGAACAAAGAACTATCAAGATTTTTTTTCAACAATATCGCTTTTTTGTTTTATGCCTTGTGTCTTTCTTTTGTCTTTCTTCTCCTAATTGACACCTTTAACCCTGGTTTCGTTAGTGACTATTTCAGTCTCAATCTTTTCAAATATATTTGCCTTGGCGTTGGTCTAGTCTGGGTTTTCAAAAATGTAAATAAAATTGTTAAATAATCATCAAACAACATGAGTCAAGAAGAATGCTGTCCTAAATTTGATCCCGCCCCTTGGGACAAACACGTTTTTGAGTGGGACAACAAAAGATTTATCAAAGACAAGGTCATGTCAGTCTTCAATATTCCTCTCAATTTTGGAGGGGTAATGAAAAGACTGGATCAAAAACTAAAAGAAGCCGGAGCCGCTACACCTGAATACATGTGCCTTTCTGATCATACTTCCACTTGGAATATGAACGTCTATCTTGCAGTAAACAAAGAAGTTCCAGACGCCGAAAATGTCAGCATGAGTGGAAAATTCTTAAGCAAGGTTTACGAGGGCGATTTCAAAGACACAGGCAAATGGATGCAAGATTTTAACAAGTACGCCCAAGAAAAAGGCATGAAAATAAAAAAGACATTCATGTGGTACACAGTCTGCCCAAAATGCGCCAAGAAATACGGCAAAAATTACGTCGTTGCCATCGGCCAGGTGGCCTAAAGGCCACCACGTAGGGACACCGCCACTGGCGTGTCCATTTAAGCCCATACCCATTCAAATTCTCAATCAACACTTAGATCAAAACAAGAACGCCTATCCGGGCGTCCTTGTTATTTATCAACATTGATCTTAATAAATCTACGGCAGTTTCACATTGTTAAAATCCCCTTCAACAGAAATTGCCACTTTCTCTATCCCATACCCAGGAATATTTTTTATGGTCTGAGAAATTTGACTTTCTCGCATCTTAAATTCGCATAGACTACCAACGTTTAAAGCAGAATTGAAATCGACATAAAAAGTATCTCCCTTGATATCTATAGAGTTAATTTGAGTCCCAGGCATAAAAACGCTTTCATAGCCTTGTGGAGCACCAACACCAGCCAAAAGTTTCTGAAGAGCATCCCAGTGAAGAGGTGAAGCACTTGCAGTACTAACCTCGGCCACAACATCAAAACCCTGAGCTTCTGGACATTCTCCTGCACCCTCCCAATCCTTTCTATTAATGAAATACAAGGTCACATCTTCTGGAACATATTCTGGAATAGAACTAATTTGGGCCTTTTTCCTAAGAGAATCAGTAGATAACAAATCTTCTTGATTTACAATATTGGCCTTCACAATTTCTCCTCCCTGCATTCGAGACTCAAAAACGTAATTGTTCCCTGTTTGATCAGAAAAATTGAAACTATAATCGTAGCAAGCCAGACAAGAAGTATCAACACTAGACTTAGTCGCTTCAATTTCTTCCCCTTGAACAGAGACAAAAAAGGCAGCGTTTTCAAGGACAAACATCGACAGTTGCTTGCCTTGTTCAATGGAGGTCATCTGACCAAATGACGAAATAGCTGGAAGGATTTGCTTGTCCTCAACTAGGTCCCAAGTATTAATGATATTAGCTTCAACTATTTTATTGTCCGAAATTATAACCTGAACCTCTTTATTTTGGACGGTTGCATATTCTGTAGAAATCACTACTGGCAGCTCGACTAAATAAGCTTCTCTGGCATCCTGATAAACAACCTGCTCGTCTGCATATTCAGCAACAATATCAATGCCGTTTCGAGAAAAAAAGCTGGACTCTTTGACGTATTTTATAGCTTGTTCAAAAACTTCTTTCTCTTGCAATTGGCTCGATGACAAAACTGGCTCAGTTCTAGTCTTTGTTGATGTACACGAGACAGTTATAAATAAAGCAATAAGCAAAAAAACGGACAATACTGCTTTGGGAGTTCTCATCATTTTATTTGAAAACAGCTTCAATAACATAATCTTTGGTGTTAGGTATATTTTCTCCAACAAATAAAAATGTCCACTTGTCCAAAACAACAGCCTGTTGATTTACTTCTTCGTTAATCTTTAGAGTAGCTGTTTCAGCCTTAAAAGAAGACACCTGACCGAGGCTCACGACAGCCCTGACTGATTTGGCACCCCCTGTCCTAGGAAAAGGAATAACTGACCACTTCAAAACATTCTCATTCCCTTTCTTTTCTATGATATTCTTGATTTGATATTCAATGGTCCAGACTTTTCTTTTTTCCGAGTCCAGTTCTGTGCTTAGCGGGATAGCAATTTCAAAATTATCAGCTGTTTCTCTTACTTCATAGTCATCAGCAGACAATATCTGATTTTTGTTGTCATAAACAGCAAAGCTACTTTGGGTTTCTGATCCGGAAAGATATGATTTGGGGATTTTTCTGACATATTCATCGAAATCACCTCTAAAAACCACGTCTTGCTCTTCTTTGAAGTTGGCTGAAAGATCTTCTTGAATCTCAACTTCTAGGCTAAAGTCCTCAAAATACCATTCCTGTTTTGCAACTTCTTCTTCTGGTTTCTGGGCTACGCAACCGGAAATAACCGCCATTATGCCCAAAAGGAGACAAATTTTTTGCATTTTTTTGCTCATTGCTTACATTGTAGTATATTGGTCCAAAAAACAGAAGATGACTTCAAATTTAGACCATAAGAAAGTATAATAGAAGCATGTCACAAGACGTCAATACAGGAGAACTAAAACATAAGGTGGCCAAGAGTTTTTTTTGGGTTGGATTGGCCAATGTTATCCAGAAACTTGCTGGAGTGATCTCAGTTATGATTCTGGCTCGCCTTTTGGAGCCGGGTGATTTTGGCGTGGTCGCTATTGCTACTACAGTCATTGCTTTTGTCGGTATTCTGGGCCATCTTGGTATTAAAGATGCTTTGATTTATCAGAAGAAAAATGTTAACGAGGCAGCCAATGCTACCTTTTTTCTCAATATTATTCTGGGACTGGTTTACACTATTGCTACTTTCATTCTAGCCCCCTATCTGGCTGACTTTTTTAGGAATCAGGAAGCCAAGGCTATCATTCAGGTTCTATCACTACAATTCATTCTTAGCTACCTTGGCGTCACCAGCTTTGTTATTCTGCAGAAGAAAATAGAGTTTTTCAAGAAATCTATGATTGTGGTTGGAACATCGCTTTTAACCATTACCGTCACGCTTGTTTTGGCCTATATGGGCTTTGGGGCTTGGAGTTTGGTTTTTGGCAATCTCACCGGCATCACCCTCTCAAGTATCTTGTATCTAATTTTCTCTCCCTGGAAACCAACTCTCAAATTCAGGAAAGAAACAGCCAAAGAAATTTTTCATTATAGCAAGCACCTCATCAAATCAGATATTTATATCACTCTCATTGAACAAGGAGACAAGTTTGCGCTAGGTCGCATAAAGGATTCAGTCACCCTCGGATACTATACCTTGGCCTACAATCTCGCTAATCTTCCAGCAGTTAGTATCGCTTCTCTAGTTCAGGAAGTTTCCTTCCCTGTTTTCTCCAAAATCAGAGAGCAAAAAGACCTGCTCAGAAATGCTTATCACAAAAACATTGAGTTTATCGCCCTTCTGGCGATTCCTATTTGCCTGGGCTTCCTGACTTTGGCTCCCGAAATTATTACGTATTTTTACGGTGAAAAATGGCTTCCCATGAAAACCGCGTTCCAAATTCTAGCCTTCTTTGGCTGCTTTAGAGCCATTGCTTGGATCGCTCATGATATTATAAAAGCCCTGGGTAAACCCAAGATCTTTGCTAGACTATTTCTTCTTCAGCTCGTCCTAACGGCTGCTCTTATTTATCCACTCACAGTTAAGTACAGCCTGACTGGAACTGCTATTTCACTGACAATTCCCGCCTTTTTCCAATTTGTCATTGCCCTTTTCTACGCCAACAAAATGCTTGGCGAGAGAATTGTGAAAACTGTCAGAATTCTAGCATTTGCTTCTCTTCCCGCCATTATTATGGCCGCCTTCATTCTGCTATCCAAGTGGCTTCTCCCTATTAGCAATATCTACATGTTACTGGGAAATATCGTCGTCGCCGCGAGCGTGTTCGCTGGTCTAGCCATTTTATTTAACAAACATATTATTAGAGACTTCAAAGAAGTCCTCGCCGGTTTTAAA
>JAHIRA010000010.1 GCA_018818905.1 Patescibacteria group bacterium
AAACTTCCCGTCACGATAGCTATGGTAGCTGGAACAATGAAAGACTTGTTAGCTCGTTGAATGGTAGGGCTGGTAAGAACTTTTTGATACCCATCTATAATTGGAGTAAAGACTGCTTCGACGACTGAGCGCTCTCCTTCTTTTTTGGGAAAGAGAAAGTCTTCAATCTTCTTGAGAACATTAACGACGCCTTCGATGACTTTTTCAGGTGGAGTTTCTTCTGTTTCTTCTGTGACGATAACTTCTTCGGTCACAACAACTTCTTCGGTTGTTGTGACCTCTGTTTCCCCTGGACCACCAACTGGCTCGACAATAGAGACAAAGCCAAAGTCAGCGTCGTTGTATTTGGAAAGGCTAGTGGTCAACACAGCTTGCCCTGGATTGTTGTGTGAGGACAGTCGGTATCCAGGCACAGTACTTTCCTCGACATAGATAAGATAAAAGCCAGCCGAGACATTTTGGAAATCATAGTAGCCGCTACTTGCGGTGGTGGCTATGGCGGTAAGAGAATCGCTATCATCTAGAACGCCATCCTCGTCATGATCTGTATAGAGCTTAACCGTCGCTCCAGAAAGGCCCGCTTCCAGATTATCTTTGAGACCATTTCTATTGGCGTCCTCAAAAATATAACCAGATATTTCTCCGGATGCTTCAGCATTAAAGTGTAGGATATTGCTGGTAGCACTGGCCTTGCCAGGATTGTAAGCAACACTAGCTACATTCGTCACGCTGGTATTTTGCTTGATCGTTTCTTTGGCTTTAACCTCAAAAGTGAAGCTGCCTTTGGCTCCTGGATCCAGTTCTGGCAAAGTGATAGTGATAGTGGATCCGGAGACTGAGGCTTCGTCATCACCAGCGCTATCGGTTTTACCACTACCGTTAAGTTTAATAGTCGAGTCCCTATAAACCAGAGAGGCAGATAAGCTATCGGTGAAACTAATATCTTCTAGTTTGTGAGAGCCAGTGTTTTCATAGGCAATTTGAAAAGTCATAGTCTCGCCTGGCAAAACTGTTTCTGTTGTCGCAGCTCTTATTTGCGGGTAGTACCCAGGAAGCATCTGAGCAAAAAGAACTTCAACAAAAATAGTGAGTGCCAGCCCCATCATGACGTACAAACCAATGCGCCTATTTCTCTTAAAGTCCTGGTAAGATCCTTGCCAGGTGCCGCCCTGGTCATAATTATAAACGTAGGCAAAAGCTTTACTAGGATGCTTGGCCAAATAATAAACCGTCAGGATGCCATTTTGAGCCTGCCTAAGTAAAGCCATCGGAATGGCTGATAGGGTGGCTAAAAAATTCTTCTTTTCTGGATAGAGACGATAAAAAAGATAAGCTAGATACAAGAGAAAGAAAATCAAAGCTAGATAAAGTAAGTCACGAGGAGTGGTAAAAAACCCAAGGCTACCGGCAAAATTAGTAAAAGAAGCTAAGCCACCGGTCTCTTTGGAATAAGCCTTAGTTAAAACCAGCACATCTTTCTGGCTGGTATCTATATGAAAACTCTGAACAGCCGACCAATCACTTTCGCCACCCTCAGAGTCAATGGTTCTGATAACGTAATAATAATCTTTGAGGTCTGTGAGGTTTTTAGGCAAAGTGAAACTGGTCTGACCAGTAGAAGTTTGATAGTCTCGATTGTAATTATCTTGAGGGTCAGAAAAAGTCCCGAGTCTAATTTGATAAGCTAGATCAATAGTGTCATCTTCTCTGTCACTAGCTCCATCCCAAGCAAGAGTTGGCAGTACAGTGTAAACCGTTTGGCCTCCAGCTGGAGAAAAGGTTGTCGGCGGAGTCGGTTTGTCGTTAACGGGATTAACAGTTAGATTAACCGTGTTGCTTCTGGTCGACAGACCACCCAGGGTATCAGTTGCGACAAAAACAATCTGTTCGGTCCCAGTCCAATTCTCTTCATTGCTTTCTAAGGTGACAGTGTTGGAGGCATTAATGCTGACATCGATATGGGCTGGGTTAGCATCTCCAGCCACACTATAAGTTATAGAGTCATTGGGGTTTCTGTCTTCAAAATAATCATCAAGATCAAAAGCATCCGCTAGAACTGTATCTTCGTCCCAAGACTGGTCTGGGATATCGGCGATAAGCACTGGCTGATCATTGACAGTGTCAATGTTAACTGTAAAAGTTTGACTTGAATTTTTCTCGTTACCAGCTCCATCAAAAGCTTTGATATACCAGCCGTGATCACCTTCAGCCAAAGCCTGAGCGTCGCCTAGAGTGTAGCTATCTGTCGCCCCACCAGAGGGTGCAATATTGTCTTGAACAAGACTGTTGTCAATAAACAACTGATATTTCCACAGTCCAACCCCAGTGTCAGAAGGGGCCTGCCAGATAAAAACTGGCTTGGTAGTGTCAACGTGTTCATCATTTCCAGGACTTTGCAGACTAAAATCTGATGGTGGCGTGACATCTGTAGTGTAGCCAAGATCTAGATTGCTTAACTCGGTTCTTTCTTGACCATTAGAAGTAAAGAAACTTCTAAATTTGAAACTTCCTGTATTGTATGGGGGCGAGTCAAAAGAAGACAGGTTGGTATTAACAACGGACGCGGTGTTTGACTGAGCCACTCCTCCTGACGCAGTTTGCCACGAAGAACCGTCAAAATATCGCCACGTCACCCCTCCGTCCTGTGAGATCTGATAACTAAGATCCCCCTGATTTTTGCTACCAGGCGTTTCGGCAAATGAGTCTAAGCGATTAAAGGCTTGGGTGTTGTTATTGATAGCCGTAGGTGAAGCTGTATCAAAAGCTCCCATCGGATACTTGATAGTTAAATAATCTTCAGCAGATCCACCGCCCACTGCTACCCCAGCCACAATATCAGCATCATAACTATCGATAGCTACTCCTGTTGAGTAGTCAATACTAGCTCCTGAGCCGGCATAGCTTTTTTGCCAAATAACATTGCCGGACGAATCATATTTGATTGTCCGCCAGTCTCTAGCTCCAGGACCGCCAGTATCTCCAGTGACCACAATATCATTAAAAGAATCCACAGCCGAAGCAGCCGCTCTATCATCTCCGGTATCATCTAAAAATTTCTCCCAAATTTTACCACCAAATGAATTATATTTGAAAACAAACCAGTCTCTATCTGAATCAATGACTGACCCCTGCCAGATTACATTATTGGAAGAGTCAACTCCTAGCGTTCCCCGGCCACTTGCGGCAGTACTGGATGGCCCAATACCGGTATATGTCTCACTCCAAAGCAAGGACCCGTTGGAGCCATTATACTTAATGAGCCGAGCATCGTCGTTGGCTGCGGGATAAGAAATAGTCATGGAGATGAAAGGATTTCCAGAGCTATCAAGCCCAATCCCCGCCAAGAGATCGTCATCGCCACTATCATAAATTTCGTCCCAGAGAGTATTGCCACTTGAGTCATACTTGATCGTATAACCATCTACAAAGTTGTTGAGCGAACCAGTCACGATAATATTGTCCGAGGTATCAACAGCCACCCCCAAAGCTGAATCAAAACCGCCCCCATCATAGCTTCTCTCCCACAATTCATTGCCGTTAGCATCGTATTTGAGAGTATGAAAGTTTGCGCCCGCCCCACCAGCGATAATAATGTTATCACTTGAGTCGACAGCAACTCCCCAAGCTTGATCATAGCCAACATTTTTTTGTTTGGCCCATAACAAAGTTCCGCTTGAATTATATTTAACCGTATAATAGTCAGGCAAAGCCCCATTTAAAACTTCCCCTGTGACGATAATATTGTTATTTGAATCAACCGCCACTCCATGAGCTTGGTCACTAGCACTTTGATCAACCCATCTTTCCCAAACGGAGCTTGGAGCGCCATCCACTTTGAGTCTGGCCACATCCAGAGTAGTATTCACTTCAATTTTGCCACTATCAGACAAAGTGTATTCGGAAGCATTGTCAAAACTCCAAGATCTAGAGTCAGCCAAGGCCCATAAAGGAGTTAACAAAAAAAGAGCCATAACAAAAATAGCTCCTAGATTACGAACCATCTCGACTGTCTTTTTTCTTGTGCCTAAAACAAAAAACATAAGTTTCTTTCCTCCCTATTCTACTACTTTTTCTATAAAGAGACTAGTGTTTCTGTACCTTCTTGTTTTCTATCTTTTCTGCTTCCTCAAGCTTAATGGAGAGGATTTTGGAAATGCCGCTCTCTTGCATAGTAACGCCATAAAGAATGCCCGCCTCGCCCATAGTGGCCCGGTTATGGGTAATAGCTAAAATTTGTGATTTATGAGAAGCTTCCAGAATAATTTTGGCAAAACGTCTTGAATTGGCCTCGTCTAGAGCGGCATCAACTTCATCCAAAACAATAAATGGCGGTGGATTGCTCTCAATGATGGCCATTAGAAGAGCAATAGAGGTCAAAGCTCGCTCACCTCCAGACAACATTGATAAATCTCTCAGTTTCTTTCCTGGCGGATTGGCTTTGACTTCAATGATAAGTTCTTTGCGGCCTCCAGTAGCTTCGTTTTCCGACTCAGGGTCTTCTTCAATAGATTCCACCCTAGTATAAACTTCTTCTCTCTTAAGCTTGGCTTTGCCGCCACCGAAGAGAGTTTCGAAATATTTTTGAAATTTCTGATTTATAATATCAAAAGATCGATTGAATTGTTTTTCAATATTTTCGTCCAACTTAGAAATGATTTTGCCTAGCTTAAGAGAAGCTTTGGCTAAATCCTCCCTTTGGCTTTCAAGAAAAGTAAAACGCTCTGATGTTTCTTTATATTCCTCAAGAGTAGTTGGATCAACTTCACCCAAAGTCAATAGTCGGCGTCGCAAATCTTTGAGATGAATGGCGTATTCTCTAGCTTGGGTCTCTTCAATTTTTTGTGGCTTGGTCTTGTAGAGATTAAGAAGGGACTCAAGCTTTTGCTGCCCAATATCATCACCAATTTCATCAAGCAGCAAAGCCTCTTCTTGAGTTAGAGAAGCTTTAGAAATCTCTACTTCGTGAATTTTGTTCCTAATCTGATTGAGCTCTTCCTGAGCTCGACGGTAACTCTTCTCAACCACAAAAACTTTTTGTCTTTCATCTAGTTCGTCTTGGCGTCGTTTTGCTTCTTCGGCCTCCAGAACAACAATCTTTTTTTCTATTTCCTTGATCTCACTTTCTAGCTTGATCTCTGTAGCCAGATAGTTTTCTAGATTAGAATTCTTGTCTTGAGGTTGTTGTTTTATTTTTTGCAGGGCTTGATCGGCCACTTTGAGCTCGTTTTGCGTATTGAATAGCTCTTTTTCTAGATTTTGAACCTCGGTTTTGAGGACTGCTTCTTTAATCTTGACCTCGTTGATATCGGAGGACGATCGGCCTCTTTTCTCAAAAGCTTCTGAAAGTTGGGTCTGAAGATCAGTCAACATGCTTTGACTCTGGCCCTTCTTCTGCCTATTTTTTATTTTTACCAGCAAAGCCTGGAGTTCATTCTCTTGCTTGGCTAAATCTTGACCTAGTTTTTTGAGCTCATCTAAACTTTGACACTTTTCAATTTTGTGACGAATATTCTTGCCGGCTTCAAAAATATTACTCACAGCAGTTTCAATCTCGTCAAAATTAACCTTTTTTTCGTTAACTTTGACTTGATATGTCCCTATGAGTGTCTTGATCTTGAGAATTGAAGCATTAACTTCTTCCTGGAGAACTATTTTGCTTTTAACCTTTTGCTGAGCTTCTTGATAAGCAGTTTGAGCCTTTGACAGCCTACCCTTGATATTGTTGACCTCAAAAGTTAATTTCTCTTGCTCACTTTTCCTCTGCTCTAGCTGCCCCTCACTTTGTCTTTCTTTTTCTAGCGATATCTTGCCTTTAATAAGGTAAAGTTCTTCGTTTTTCTTGTCTCGATCTTGCTTATAGACCCTAAGTTGGTCGCTACTTTGCTCTTGAACTTGTAAAGTCGTCGTTTTCTTTTCAAACTCCTCTAGAGTCTGTTCAAAACCAGCAATCTCTTGGAGAATGTCTTTTTCGTTTTCTTTGTAGCGATCTATGTCTGCCTCAATGCCGTCCTTTTTTTCTTGGATGACAGTTAAAGTGTGGTTATAATATTTGTCAAAAATGGCGTCTTTTTCTTTTTGCAATTCAACTTTTTTTTCGGCCTTTTTGACTAAACGCTTGAGAGATCTAAGACGTGGCTCAATCTCTCTCATTAGATCTTGACCCCGATCTATATTCTGTTTGGTGGCCTCAAGTTTGTTTTGCGAGATATGTTTTTTGATTTGATACTGCCTGACACCACAAGCATCATAGAAAATTTCTCTGAATTCTTTGGGAGAGGCCTTGAGCAAGGTTTCAATCACCCCCTGGCCTATAA
The DNA here is from genome assembly GCA_018818905.1 of Patescibacteria group bacterium. Taxonomy (GTDB): domain Bacteria; phylum Patescibacteriota; class JABMPQ01; order JABMPQ01; family JAHIRA01; genus JAHIRA01. The sequence continues at coordinate 6,315 of JAHIRA010000010.1, forward strand.
CACTGTATGTTTTTTGGCCAAAACCGGCCTGAGCTAGAATATCTTGAACGTCAAGAAGCCTAACTTTGCTTTTGTTGATCAGGTACTCCCCTTCGCCACTTCTATAAACACGCCTGGTAATAACAATGTTTTGAAAATCGAGAGAAATTTTTCTCGAAGAATTGTTGAGATACAAAGACACCTCGGCCAGGCCCAGTCTAGCTTTCTCGCTTGTGCCGGCAAAAATAACGTCATCGGACTTTTTGCCGCGCAGCATTTTCATGCTTTGTTCACCCAAAACCCATCTGATAGCGTCAGCAATATTACTTTTGCCGCTCCCATTGGGGCCGACAATCGCACTAATGCCAGGAGAAAATTCTAAAGTTGTTTTTTTGGCGAACGATTTAAAACCAGCAATTTCAACTTTTTCTAAGTACATTAAAATGTCTTTGTTTTTGACAAAATGATAGTCAAATTATAGCACGGAAGCGAGGGGATCAAAAGATCAACGCACCCACAAAGATCCCCACCAGCCAGATCATAATTATGCCTTTGCATAATAATCCCGACAGAAAGCCCAAAAGAGACCCCATACTCACTTTAATTGATTGCTTGAGATCACCGCTTTTGATAAATTCTCCCAGCAAGGCCCCGCCCAGAGTACCAATAATAAGTCCGGGAATATTCCAGAGAATCAAAGCAATAAGTCCCAAAAAGAAAGACAAAACCAGAGCCAACGTTGAACCACCAAGTTTTTTGACCCCCAGCTGTGATGAAAAAAGGTCAATTATAATGACAACCAGAGTTAAAAGACCCAAAACAACAACCGTGATGGGATGAATAACCTCAAAACCATTGTAGATAGAAAAAAGTAAGACGCCAGCAAAAACAAGTGGTGCATCAGGAAGATAAGGCAAAAAAAGACCGGCAAATCCGGCTAGTATAAGAACAAAAGTTAAGATAATGACTAGAACAAACACTATTCTTGTCTATCAAGATTAAGGTTCTTGTACTTGTCTTTTTTGAGGGCGTCTTTAGCCGCTGACACCTGAGCTTTTTGCTTGGATGAACCTTTACCTTGGCCCAACAGATTTTCTTTCAAATGAACTCCAATCACAAAATATTTATCATGATCTGGACCGGTTTCTTCTAGCACTCTGTAGCTAGGGGTCAAATTATAAAGATCTTGGGTTTCTTCTTGGAGACGAGACTTGGGATCGATATAGGTTTTATTTTCAAGAATATTGGGTAGCTTAGTCAAAGCATTTTCCACAATAAATTTTTTGGCTGTTTTGTAGCCCCTATCCAGATAACAAGCACCAATAATAGCTTCAAAAGTATTAGCCAAAATAAGTTCACGTGCTTTGCCGGTATCTTTAGCTTCCCCGTGACTCAGAAAAAGAAAGTCGTTGACCTCAAGCTCGGTTGAGAGACTAGCTAGCATCTGAGTGTTAACCAAGGCTGCTCGCCAGTTGGTCATCTCTCCCTCAGGATGATCTGGGTAGTTAAGATAGAGATACTCTGTGGTAACAAGCTCAAGAACGGCATCACCCAAAAACTCCAGCCTTTCGTTATGAGCTAACTCAAAATCAGGGTGCTCGTTTAGATAAGATCGATGCACCAAGGCTTGTTTGATAAGTTTTTTATTCTTGAACTTGAGATTGAGATTTTTCTCAAGTTGTGAAAAGTCTTGTTCCATGATATTTATTCTTGGACGGGCGCCTCCGTTGTCTTCTCTTGTTTTTCTTCTTGTTCGGGCGAAGCGTCTCTCGTTTCACGATAAATTGTCCCCAGGACTCCATTGACGAACTTACCAGAAGAACGTCCGCCAAAGGTTTTGGCCAGCTCAATAGCCTCATTTATGGCCACTTTGGGTGGAATGTCTTTGGCATAGCG
>JAHIRA010000098.1 GCA_018818905.1 Patescibacteria group bacterium
TGACGGAGTCGAAGTTGATGGTGCCTCTACCTTCAAAGAAACAGTTACCTTTGAAAACGGAGCTTCTGGGCTTGACTATGCCGCCTCCAGCCATGATCATAACAGCACTTACTACACCGAAACAGAATCTGATGGACGCTTTGTGTCTAAGAGTAGTCCGACTTGGGATGCCAAGACCAGTCATGCTATGGTGCATGGTAGTCTTTTTGTTCCTGATTCTGACACCGAAACAAGTCCTTGGCCTGACTACACTTCTGGTATAAACCCAGGGGTCGCTGGTTCTTATATAGCTCCTGTTCAACTACCGAGTGGAAGCGTTATCACCAATATTACTCTTCGAGGTCAGGATAACAATGCTGCCAACGATATAGTTTTGTATCTAGTCGAAGTAATTTCTTCAACCGGCGTCGAATTGGTTGATACTGGGAGTACTTCACCTTCTGCTAGTATTCAGTCCTGGAGCTCAACCGCGGGCAATGTCACAATAGATAATTCTTCTACACATTATGTGTTTAGAGCTACTTTTGAGGAAGATGTCAATTTGACTCTTATAGATGTTATCATCGAATATACAACTACTAGTCCCTAATTTACTTCTACTCTCCAAAACCCCGCCGTCGGCGGGGTTTTTGTGTACAAAAAAGAAAAAAACTCCTCAGGATGTGTTAAGATAGAGTTATATGAAAACAATAATTTTCTTACACGGACTTGGCGCAACTTCAGAGGACAATTGGTTTGCGTGGTTGGAGCAAGAATTTTCCGGTCAAATAAAAGCTGTTATCCCAAATCTTCCTCACCCAGACAAACCTTTGCGCCAAGAGTGGGTGGACGCAATAGAAGCTAGTCTACCCAAAGATATTTCAAACTGTTATCTTGTTGGGCACAGTCTCGGAGGTGTCGCGGCTATTTATTTTCTGGCACAGTGGACAGGGAAACCTTTTGCCGGTGTCTTGATGGTGGCCTCACCTATGAGTGATTTGGGTTGGGACAATCTCAAACAATTTTTTGATCTAGACATCAAGAAGCTTGACTTTGTGGCCATTCAAAAAAAATCCCAGTCTTTTAGACTGCTTTATTCCGATGATGATCCATATGTTCCTCTGACCCACGGAGCTTTTTATCAAATGCATCTCAAAGCTCCCTTGGCTATTGCTGAGCGCCAAGGCCATCTCAATCAAGCTCAAGAGCCTCTGGTCAAAGAAGAATTGCAAAAACTTATCACCACAGCCACATGAAGAAGGTCTGCTTCATAATTATCTTTTTTGTTATTATCGCTTTGGCCCCCGGGTGCATAAGCAATCCTCAGCCGGAGAACAAAGAGAGCGCGACGCCTTTTAATCTCAATCTGAGACTAGGGGAAAACGAAGAAGAGCAAGTCTTTGAAGTTACCAAAGCTCTTTTCAAGAAAGAAGGGGATGATTCTGTGGTGGTTTTCTTAACCAACAATAACAACATAAACTGCGAAGATCTTTACACTACTGAGTACAAAGAAGGTGACATCACTGTGCGCTTTAATCTTTTTCACAAAAATAAGCAGAAACTAGCTACCGGAGCCTACACTAGAGACGGGGAGTTCTCAATGGGTCCCGAAATTATTACCTTCCAGAAAGGTTATCTTTTTGGGAGTGATCCGGGCAGTATTGAAATTAGTCAGCTAGATTTTGCCAGTGGCCGCATAGAAGGGTCCTTGTTTCTTCGCGACACCTACGATTTGCAAGTCGATGGAAAGTTCGTGGCGCTTGAATGTCGTGATTGAGTCTCATTTCTTTATTATAGACTGGATAAGTCATCTATAAAGGAGATGAGATTTTGTTTTTTTGGACATTAATGATATTCTGTATTGTTAACTTCAAGATATGTTTAGTCTCAAAAAAATTGTTCAGAAATTAAGGAGGCAGAGAGCTATATTGGTTCTGCTCTTTTTTATTTGTTTTGTAATTTTTCTGGGAGTGACGTATCTCAAGCCGGCCTGGGATATTAGAAGTGACGGGTTTGGATACTATAGTTATCTGCGATCACTTTTTTTTGATGGCAATATTTTTTTTGGTAATGAGCAAGATTTTTTCAAAGACACTTTTGATATCAAGAAAAGAACTTTCTATGATCACGTGACCACCACCGGTTATTATCCCAATCCTTTTGCTATCGGTTCGGCAATTTTGTGGTTGCCGTTTTTTTTGGTCGCGGTGGTGTTGCAAAAGCTTTTTAACTTTGAAAACTATTTGTGCCTTCCCGGATACAATGCCCCTTTCCAATCGCTTCTCAATGTCGCGAGTATTTTTTATGGGCTTCTGGGAGCCTATTTTTCTTTCAAAACTGCCCGTTTATTTTTCAAGCAAAGTACCTCGCTTTTTGCTGTTCTGTCCATTGTTTTGGCTAGCCCCCTGATTTACTATTTTATCTATGAGGGGATCTGGTCTCATCTCAACTCCTTCTTTATGATTAGTCTTTTTTATTATGCCTATTTCTATTTTCAAAAGAGGGACATGGTGGGAAAGTATATGGCTCTTGGCCTGATTTTTGGCTTAGCTGTGCTAGTCCGTTGGCAAAATCTCTTGTTTGGCAGTGTTTTCGTGTTAGAATTTTTGTTTACAGCGGGGGAGTGGTTGGCGCTTAATAAAAAAGAGGGGAGAAAATATAATATCAAATATGTTTTTGGGTTTATAGTTGTGTCGGTAAAGAAATATGGGCAAATTATGTTGGGATTGTTGATTGCATTTTTGCCACAAATGTTTGCTTGGAAATTGGTTTACGGAGAAGTCCTGGTTATTCCAGAAAGTAACACTCACCTATCACTTTTTGAACCAGCTTTTGTAGATTTTCTTTTTTCTAAAGCCCGAGGATTCTTTATCTGGTCCCCTATTTATGTCATTTCAATTCTAGGGTTGCTTCTTTTTTTGCGACAGAAATCTTTCAAGGCCTGGTCTCTGACCAAAAGAGTGATGACTTTTTTGATGCTAACGGTTCCCTTTCTGCTTCAGGTGTATCTCAACAGTTCGCTCTCAGATTGGTATGGGGGAGGGGCGCCGGGGGCGTTTGGAGCCAGAAGAATGCTCAATGCTAGTGTGATATACATCTTGGGTCTGGCAGCTTTTTATTCTCTTTTTTATCAATCCAAAAAGAAGTGGCCCAAGTTGATTCCGTTTTTACTGACTTTAATTTTGGTTTCTCTTAATATTCTGCTCATGATTGCCATGGCCAGGGGGTATATAGAATTTGATTTGTCGGGAAATCTGTGGCAGGTTTTCATAGAGAAGCTACATCTCCTATAGTTGTAAATCCAGTAGGCTTTCAAGCATCTAAAGCTGGCTCCCCTTCCTCCTTTTTAAGACGTTTTACCGAAGGGGTTCTAGTCTTAAAAGGGGAGAGATCCGATTTACTCTGAAAGATAAGTTCAGACGTGGCAGAGTAGTAACTCGAACATATTTGACCTCCTCCCCAAATCCTTTATAATGAAATGCGCCATCATAGTTTAACTATTTATCATGCACAAAAAAATTATTCAGAAAATAGTCATCTCTTTTATTTTGATTGCCTTCGTGGCCGTGCCTTTTTTGGCGCAAGCTAAACCGTATTACAACCCGCCCTACAGAAAAGATGTTGGGCTCAATGCCCACTGGGCTCTAGGTGGATTTGGCAAAGATCAGCAATACAATGATAAACTTTTTGAAAGCAAAACCAGATGGGCCAGAGAACACTTTTACACAGAAGTTTTTATGGTCGATAATCCAGATGCCTGGTTTGAACGCTACGATACCATTATGCAGAATTATCAAGACCAGGACGTTAAGATCGTGGGCATGCTGGCCTATGGAATTAATAGTAACGAATACTTTGTTCCAGACATGGATCAGTGGCTGAGCTTTGTTGATACTGTCGTTAATCGGTATAAGGACAAAGTTGAGGTATGGGAAGTGTGGAATGAACCGGATTCGGCTGACTTCTTGGATCCTAACTCTGCCGAGAATTATGCTCCCCTGTTATCGGCCACTTATGACAAGATCAAAAGTGTTGATTCAACAGCCAAAGTCATGAATGGTGGCTTGGCTCAACCCAATGTTGATTTTGCTCAGGCTTTATTTGCCAATGCTCGAGACAAGTTTGACATTTTCAATGTTCATTATTATTATGCGGAAAAATATGTCCAGGATGGTAACCTTAATAGACTGGAAGAAGATGCCAAGAGACTCAAAAACTATGTCCATTCCCAGAAACCGGGGATGCCTATCTGGGTGACAGAGTTTGGGGCCTCAACCGGTTCCTGGGGAGTAAGTGAAGAAGTGCAAAAGACCTATCTCGAGGAAGCTTCGAGGTTGTTACTACAAGGAGGTTATGCCAATCGCCTTTTTGTCTACAACATTAGAAACTTTGATTACAATACCAACTACGAAAATAACTTTGGACTGTTGGATGTCAATATGAGCCCTCGTCCTGCTTGGGACTGGTATTTGTCTATTCCTCGTGGGCCTTATGATAAAGAAAGAATGACTTTGTCAGAAGAAAACGCCAGCGCCGCTGAGCTCAAAACCGATCTAGAGAAATACTTTGGCGCAGGTCTTATTCCTATTAGTGCCGAGAACTGGGCCACGGTAGTGCAGTCATATACTTATGGTGGTTACTCTGTCCAAGCCATTGTCCAAGCCATTCGCTTCGGCGGTAAAACCGTTCATCCTCAGTATTCAGCCAAATTTTGGAGCCAGACTCAGGACTACAAAGACTTCATCAACAAGGATTGGACAGGTGGTTTGATTGTCTATGCTTACGGGGAACCGCGTATCAAAGTCACTGATGAAGGTAAAAAAGCCGAGGAATTACTGTTGGCCCTAAAGACTCATCATGATTACAGCAAATTACGAATCACGGTTGATGATTGGGGTGATCTAGTCAAAGCTTACGTGTATGGCGGTTATCCGGTGAGCGCTATTGCTCGGGCTGTGGTGACTGACTGGAAAACCGTTAGTCGAACCGAGAAGTATGAAACTTACAAGAATAGTGTGGTTTTTAAAGAGGGCATGGAGTCTCAATTGTAATCAGTAGGCTTCAAATAAATCTCCATTGATAAAAACTAGTAAATTTGCTATAATAAAACCGGTAAAATAATTAACGCTGAAACCTATGAATAAAAAATTTGATGGCGGTGATGGCGGTTGCGGCGGCTGTGGTGGCTGCGGTTGCGTCTAATTCACTCACACAAAGACCTCCTTCTTAGGAGGTCTTTTGTTACTTCAAATAAATCTCTTGTTAACTTTATTTGGGTTAACAATTCTTGTAGTTTTGATAAAATAAAAGGTAGAACTAAAAGATATTAGCACGCAAATATGATTAGCAAAAAAGAAGTTCAGCATGTTTCCAAACTGGCTCGGATAGAAATATCTGCCGAGCAAGAAAGCAAGTTTACCAGTGAATTGTCGAGTATTGTTGGCTACGTCGATCAAATCCAAAAAGTCGACACTGAGGACGAGACTCCAACTTTTCATCCCAGTAGAAGTCCAGACCAAGATGCCTTGGTCAATATCACTCGCGAAGACAAGGTTAAATCTTTCAAAAACAGAGAAGCTCTTCTTGAAGCTGCCCCCATGCGGGAAGGAAGCTTTTTTAAAGTTAAA